>NZ_JAMXSL010000041.1:0-17375 GCF_026131715.1 Anaerococcus sp. NML200537
ACCATCGGACTGCCTCCAGATTCCCCTGATAAATATTCCGTTACTAGTTTGATTTTAAATTCTTTTGTGTATTTTGGCATACAAAAACCCCTCCATCCGTATTCCGGATTTTGGGGTTCAGGTCACAGGCTCCTTTTTTCTTGGGGATTTTGAAAAGGATTTTGAAAAGTGCTTTTCTCTTTTGTTAGCTTGTCCTTATGTTGATTTTTTGCCCCATTTACTAGATAATAATTATAAGGAAGATAATATTTTAAAGTGGGTTTGGGATTGATTTTTAGATGCTCTTTCTCATTTTAAATTTTGTACAAGGAGGTATTTATGCTTGGAAACGACCTAGTCATAGCTTTTGCCTTTATATTGGCAGTTATTTCTATGATTTGTGTGCTTTTTACCCAAAAGAAATTGCTCTTTGCTGGTATTGCTTTAGGTTTATTTGCCTATTTTTATATAGCAGCATCCTTTTACAATATAGCTGACAATGTGACTTTAATAACCTTTATAGCTGGAATAAGCCTTTTAAGCTTGGAGCTTTTTATTCCAAGCTTTGGCCTTATTGGAGTGGCAGGCCTTGCCCTTACTATTTATTCGGTGATGGATTCTTTTATAGATCCTAGGATGGGCCTATTTGTAGTCCTTACTACAGGCCTTGCAATCCTTGCTACTGTCGCTATCTTTGTAAAACTTGGTTTTAAGGCAGAACTTTTTGAAAAGTCAATCCTAGAAACAAAACCCAAATCTATATACACTGGCAAGAAGGTTGAACTTTCACATCTTGTTGGAAGTGTGGGTATAACTAAGACAATCCTTAGGCCAGCAGGCAGGATTGAGATAGATGGAGAACTTTATGATGCCATGGCCAGGGCAGAATTTATCGAAAAGGGAAAAATGGTGTCAGTTGTTGATATCAAAGATGGCCACATAAGAGTAAAGGAGATATAATGGAATATTTAATTTTAGGACTAATATTTGTATTAGTTATAGTATTTTTTACTATGGTACCAGTTGGACTTTGGATAACTGCAAGGTTTTCAGGCCTTAAGATATCTATGGCAAGCCTTGTGGCTATGAGATTTAGGAGACTTTCTCCATCAAAGATTGTAGCTGCGATGATCAAATCTTACCAGGCAGGTATTCCAATTTCAACAAATGACCTAGAAAGCCACTACCTAGCTGGTGGTAATATCAACCAAGTAGTTGATGCCCTAATTGCAGCAGAAAGAGCCAATATAGATCTTTCTTTTGAGCAAGCAGCAGCAATTGACCTAGCAGGTCGTAATGTTTTTGAGGCAGTCCAAGTGTCAGTTACACCTAAGGTTATCAATACACCAGTTATAGCAGCAGTTGCTAAAAATGGTATAGAGGTAAAGGTAATTGCCAAGGTTACTGTAAGAGCTAATATCGAAAGGCTTGTCGGTGGTGCTGGTGAAGAGACAATCATTGCCAGAGTTGGTGAAGGTATTGTAACAACAGTAGGTTCATCAGATTCCCACGCAGCTGTTCTAGAAAATCCGGACAATATTTCTCAAACCGTTCTAAACAAGGGCCTTGACTCAGGTACAGCCTTTGAAATCCTATCAATTGATATAGCAGATGTGGATGTAGGACGAAATGTTGGTGCAGAGCTACAAAGAGACCAGGCAGAGGCTGATAAAAACATTGCCCAAGCCAAGGCTGAAGAGCGTCGTGCTCAAGCTATTGCCCTAGAGCAAGAAAATAGGGCCAAGGTAGTAGAGGCTGAAAGTGAAATTCCACTTGCTATAGCCCAAGCCTTCAAAGAAGGTAATCTCGGAGTGATGGATTATTACAACCTCCAAAATGTTAAAGCAGATACAAAAATGCGTCAGTCAATTTCAGATTCCAGCGAGGATTTAGATGTCTAAGCGAAATTCATTTTTGAATTTTCTTGACCAATTGGCAGCAGAAATCGAGGCCGAAAGCCAAAAGACTAAAAATAAGACTCTTGCAGAAAAGGGACTGGATTCCTTCGTAGACTTCCTAAATGATTTGGGAAATCCGGCAGATCTAACTAGCCAAAAACCAAATATCGAAGCCCAAAGAAAGCTTAAGGCAAATCTTGCCACCAAACATGCGGCAGAGCTTAAGAAAAAATCTGCCCCAAAAGAAGAAGGAGATTCTAAGGCTCGTGCAAGGTTAAAAGAAGCTGAAAGAAAAGAAGTGACTGACAAAAAAATAGACGATATAAAAAGATCTAAAAAGAGAAAAAGGCTTAGGGATGCTGTCATCATGGCAGAAATCCTAGCAAAGCCAGTTTCCAAAAGAAGATAAGGATGTGTTAATATAAAAGAATATATAGGAATTGAAGTACCAGAGAGACTGATGAGTCTCTTTGGTAATTTTGATAGTAACAGAAAATATATAGAAGACAGGTTCTCTGTGAAGTTAAAGCTTAGGGATAATGATCTAGAAATTTCAGGAGATGAGGCCAATGTGAGCCTTGCTTCAAAGTTAATTGTCCAGCTTTTAGAAGAGATTAAAAGAAGCGGGGACCTTGATTTTCAAAAGCTAAAATATGATGCAGATATGCTGGAAAGGGAAAATAAGGATGTGGTAAAGGGCCTTCTAAATGAAGTCATAGTCACAACATCAGCCGGCAAGCCTATCAAGCCAAAGACTCTGGGCCAAAAGGCCTATGTGGCAAAAATTTTAGAAAATGACATAGTCTTTGGTATTGGACCGGCCGGTACAGGTAAGACCTACCTAGCAGTGGCCATGGCTGTGAGAGCCTTTAAAAACAACGAGATAAATAGGATAATCCTCACCCGTCCGGCAGTAGAAGCAGGAGAAAGCCTAGGCTTCTTGCCAGGTGACCTCCAAGATAAGGTAGACCCTTATCTAAGGCCTCTTTACGATGCTCTTTTTGAAATCCTAGGTTTTGATTCCTACCAAACCCTTGTCGAAAAGGGAATTATAGAGATAGCTCCCCTTGCCTACATGAGGGGTAGGACCCTTGATAATTCCTTTGTTATCCTAGATGAGGCCCAAAATACAACCTACGAGCAGATGAAGATGTTTCTAACCCGTCTTGGTTATGGGTCAAAGGCCATAATCACTGGTGATAGGACCCAGATAGACCTGGGCAAGGGTAGAAAGTCAGGCCTAATTTCAGCAAGCCACATCTTAAGAGATGTTAAAGGCATTGAATTTATGAACTTCACTTCAATTGACGTGGTCCGTCATCCTCTTGTACAAAGGATAATTGATGCCTACGAAAAGGAAGATGAGCGTAGGGAAGAAAAAAGAAGGCAAAACGATGAATCTTCTAATAAGCAACAATAGCAAAGAGGACCTAGACCTTGACCAAATCGAGGCTATGGCCTATAAAACCATTGAAGAAGTCCTAAGGGTGGAAGATTTTACAAGTGATGTTGAAGTCTCACTTACCCTTGTAGATAAGGATGAGATCCATACCCTAAATAGGGACTATAGGGGAGTTGATAGGCCTACAGATGTCCTATCCTTTCCCATGGATGATGAAATTTTCCCTGGAGAAGAGGATGTAGATCTTATCCTTGGAGATATAGTAATTTGCCTTGATATAGCAAAGGCCCAGGCAGAAGAATATGGCCACAGCCTAGAGCGAGAGCTTTCCTACCTAATCTGCCATTCAACCCTCCATCTTCTTGGTTATGACCACATGGAAGAAGATGAAAAGGCCATCATGCGTGGTAAGGAAAAAGAGATTATGAAAAATCTAGGAGTCTTTAAATAGATATAATGGATAATAATTACGACAAACTTAAAGAAAATTTAAAAAAGGAAATCTTAGAAGAGCTTAGGGAAGATGAGCCAGAAGTAGCAGGAGAGGACTATGAGCCACTAAAACTTAGCCACGGGCAGAAATTCCTAAAGGGCTTTGACTATGCCTATGAGGGACTTGTCTATGCCATAAATCACGAAAAAAACATGAAATTTCACTTCCTAGCCAGCATATTGGTCTTGGTTGGATCTTTATTTTTTAGCCTATCAAGAGTTGAAATGATGTTTTTAGTCTTTGCTGTGGTCTTTGTCATTGCCCTAGAGCTTATGAATACTGCCCTTGAAGAGGCGGTAGATTTAGCAAGTGGGGGCAAGTATTCCAAGCTTGCCAAGGCGGCCAAGGATGTAAGTGCTGCGGCTACCTTTGTTGCAGCCATCAACGCCCTTTTTGTGGCCTATCTGATATTTTTTGACAAGTTCTTAAACTTCTATGATTCAGTAATCCTAAGGATTGCCAGACGTCCTTCCCACCTTGCCCTAATTACCATTTCATTAGTAATTATTCTTACGGTATTTTTGAAGGGAGTCTTCTACGAGGGCCACGGAACGGCTATGAAGGGCGGCTTTGTATCAGGCCACACATCTGTAGCCTTTGCCCTTGCAACCATGGGAGTTTTTTTAATCGACGAACCCCTTGTAAGGTTGATCCTGGCTGGTATGGCCCTAATAGTTGCAGAAAGCCGCTATGAGGCAGACATCCATTCAACAAAAGAGATAATAAGAGGAGCCATCCTTGGTATATCCATGGCCATGGCTATATTTGGGATATTTTCATGACAGAGATAAAAGATTTAATAAAAAGAACAATCGAACTTAAAAAAAACGCCTACACACCATATTCACACTTTAGGGTGGCAGCCACAGTCAAGATGAAATCTGGCAAAATTTATGAGGGAATAAATATAGAAAACGCAGCCTATTCGCCAACCCTATGCGCAGAAAGATCAGCCCTAGCAGGGGCCATAAGCGCCGGTGAGAGGGAAATTGACACCATAATTATAAATGGCGATAGCGAATATACATATCCTTGCGGGGTATGCAGGCAATTTATAAGAGAATTTGCTGATAAGGATACAAAGATAATAATTGCAAAGGATGAGAACTCATACAAGACCTATACAATCGATGAGCTCTTGCCATATAGCTTCAGCAAGGAGGATTTAGAATGAAATCAGGTTTTGTATCGGTGGTAGGAAGGGCCAATGTGGGCAAGTCTACCCTCATGGAAAAGATTTTGAGGGAGAAAATTTCAATAATTTCCAACAAGCCCCAAACCACCAGAGACAAGATAAATATAATATACAACGACGATGAGTCCCAGATAATTTTTATAGACACACCAGGCATCCAAAAGCCAAGAAATATCCTCCAGGAAAGGCTCCTAAGCTTTTCTAAGGAAAGTCTTAACGAGTCAGACCTTGTGACTTTTGTGGTGGATGATTCAAAAGAGATAGGAAGTCTTGATAGGATGATAATTGACGAGCTTAAAAATGCGAGAGTGCCAATAATTCTACTTATAAATAAGATTGACCTAATCACAGAAGATGAGCTTTTTGACCTAGAAGACCTCTATGATGAGGAAGGGATTTTCGATGCAATCTTACCAATCTCAGCCCTTGATGATAAAAATATTGACAAGTATATTTCCCTAGTCAAATCTTATCTAAAGGAAGGCCCAGCCTACTACGACAGGGAAATGATCACAGATAAGACCGAAAGATTTGTAGTAAGCGAGATAATCAGGGAAAAGGCCCTAAGGCTTCTATCAGAAGAAGTCCCACACGGCATAGCTGTAAGGATTGATGACTTCAAAGAAAGGGAAGATAAGGACATAATCGACATCATGGCTTCAATCATTATCGAGAAAAATTCCCACAAGCAGATAGTAATTGGCAAAAATGGCCAGATGATCAAGCAAATCGGTATAGATGCCAGAAAAGAAATCGAAAGCTTTTTATCAAGCAAGGTCAATCTCAAGCTTTGGGTCAAGGTCGAAAAGGACTGGAGAAAGAAAGAAAAATTGGTAGACCGCTTTGGCTACAAGTGACCTAAAGGATATAGAAGGCATTGTCCTAAGGGAGTTTAAATACAAGGAGAGTTCAAAAATTATCGAGGTCTTCACCAAGGACTTGGGCAGGATTTCAGTCAACTGTCAGTCAGTCCTTAAGAAAAACTCCAAAAACCTAGGCCTAACAAACCGCTTCATCCTAGCCCACTACGACCTTTATAAGGGCAAAAAAGATTTTTACGGCCTAAGAGAGGGCGTAATCGTAGAAGCCTTTTCCAAATCAAGCAAAAATTTTGACATAATCTTATACAAATCAGCCATAGCCGACCTGCTTTTAAGGACAATCGACGCTATTCAAATAGACACGGTTTATAAACTCCTATTAAATAGCTTCATGGCCTTTGAAGAGGCTGATACTAATTTTATAAATATATTTTTGGCCTTTTACCTAAAATACGCATCCTTTTCAGGTTTTAAACCTAACTTTAAAACTTGTGGGATTTGCGGTAAAGATATAAGAGGCCACGGCCTTTATTTTTCACCAAGAGAGTCCTCGCTCATATGCGAGACTTGCAAAAACAAGGCAAAAGACAGCGTATATTTGACTCTTGAAGAATATAAATATTTTAATAAACTCCTTTACACAGAGTCAAAAGAATTAAAAAATATAAAATTAGTGGAAAATTACGAAAAAATCGGCAAAATAATAATAGACTACACTCTTAAGAACCTAGATTTAGGATATTTTCCATCCGTCAAATGGGTCCTTAAGACACTCGAAAGGAATATAAATGTACTTTGAAGATTTAATTTTAAAACTAGAGGAGTATTGGAAAGAGCAAGGCTGCTCAGTAATGATTCCATACGACATAGAAAAGGGCGCAGGAACTATGAACCCTCACACCTTTCTTAGAGCTCTAGGACCAGAACCATGGAAGGTATGCTATGTAGAGCCTTCTAGAAGACCTGCAGACGGTAGGTACGGCCAAAACCCAAACAGACTTTACCAACACCACCAAATGCAAATATTACTTAAACCAACCCCAGCCAATATTCAAGACTTATACCTAAATTGCCTAGAAGCCATTGGAATAGATCCAAAGGCCCACGACATAAGATTTGTAGAAGATAACTGGGAATCTCCAACCCTCGGTGCTTGGGGCCTAGGTTGGGAAGTGTGGCTAGATGGGATGGAAATCACCCAATTTACCTATTTCCAACAAGTAGGCGGAATCAACTGCACCCTAGAAAGTGGGGAGATCACTATAGGACTTGAAAGAATCTGCATGTACCTTCAAGATGTGGACAATGTCTATGACATCAAATGGTCAGAAAACTTGACCTATGGAGACATCTTCAAGACACCAGAATATGAAAACTCCAAATATTCATTCGAAGATGCAGATAACGAAACCCTAGAGACTTTATTTAATATCTACGAAAAAGAAGCAGGAAGACTAATAGAAGCTGGCCTTGTATATCCAGCCTATGACAATGTCTTAAAATCAAGCCACACCTTCAACACACTTGATGCCAAGGGTGCTCTATCTGTTTCAGAAAGAAATCACTATATCAAAAGAGTAAGGGATATTTCAAGCCTAGTAGCAGAAAAATATATAGAAAAAAGAGAAGAAGAAGGCTTCCCACTCTTAAGAAAGGAAAAAGATGCATAATTACCTATTAGAAATTGGTGTAGAAGAAATACCTTCAGCTTACGTCAAAAACACCAAGACCCAGCTAAGGGATAAATTTACAAGGCTTTTAGAAGAAAATAAATTCTCCTATGAGGCCATTGAAATAGAATCCACACCAAGAAGATTTATGATCAAACTCGTAAATGTAGAAGAAAGCCAAAAAGAAGAAATTAAATCTGTAAGAGGACCAAGTGTAAAGATAGCCTATGATGAAAATGGCGTTGCAAGCAAGGCCCTAGAAGGATTCTTAAGAGGACAAGGGGCAAGCCTTGATGATGTGATTATAAGAGAAGTAAAGGGCGAAGACTATATCTTTGTAGAAAAGAAAGAAGAAGGCAAAAGCCTAGAAGAAGTCCTAAAAGAAGAAGTATTTGAACTAGTCAAATCCATATCCTTCCCTAGATCAATGAGATGGGGCGGCAAGTCCATCAGATGGGCAAGACCAATCAGATGGTTTGTTTCTCTATTAGATGATAAAGTTTTATCTTTCGATGCAGATGGCATAGAAGTAGGAAATATCACCAAAGGCCACAGGTCCCTAGGATCTGACCACATAGAAATAGAATCAATCGATACTTACGAAAAACAACTAAAAGATAATTTCGTAATTCTAAGGGGTAAGGACAGACAAGACATTATCCAAAGAGGCCTTAATTCCCTAGCGGGCCAAGTAGGCGGCACCTACATGAAAGATGAAGACCTCCTAGATGAGGTGGTAAATATTGTCGAATACCCAACAGTCCTTGTAGGTGATATAGACCAAACCTACCTAAGCCTACCAAAAGAAGTAATTACCACACCAATGAAGGACCACCAAAGATATTTCCCAATCTTAGATGACAAAAACAAGCTCCTTCCATACTTTCTCCTAGTAAGAAATGGTGATGACTACAAGAGTGAAAATGTAATAGAAGGAAATAAAAAGGTCCTAGTAGCAAGGCTAGAAGATGCAAAATTCTTCTACGATATAGACGCATCAAAGCCACTAGAATCTTATTTGCCAGAGCTAGATAAGTTAGTATTTTTCGAAGGTCTTGGCACCATGGCCCAAAAAACTCAAAGACTAGTAGATTTAGCAGAAAGATACCAAAAAGAACTAGGCCTTGGTAATGACATCATAGAAGATGCTAAAAGAGCAGCCAAGCTTTCAAAGGCAGACCTAGTCACAAAAATGGTAGTAGAATTTACCGAACTTCAAGGAACCATGGGCGCAATCTATGCTCAAAACTCTGGCGAAAACCAAAGGGTAGCAGAAGCAATCAAAGAGCAATATCTGCCAAAGGGAGCAAGCTCAGACCTACCAAAATCAGTAATAGGTATCCTCCTATCAATAGCAGATAAGATGGATTCTATTGTAGGCCTTTACGCTATAGAAAAATATGTCACAGGATCAAAAGACCCATTCGGCCTAAGAAGGGCAGCTCTTGGAATCATAAATATAATACTTGCAAATGGCATAGACGTAGACCTAAGAAAGCTAATCTCAGAAGCCCTCCTAGTCTACACAGAGGTAAATGCCCTAGCCTTTGACTATGACACAACTCTAGACAAAACCCTAGCCTTCATCAAAGACAGGTTAAAAAACAAACTTTTAGATGATGGTTATAGGTATGATATAGTAAATGCTGTAGTAGATACAAACAATACCAACATCCTAAGAATGAGTGAAAAGGTAAAGGCAGTTACATCCTTCATAGATGAAAATGAAGACGGCCTATCCTACCTAATCAGGATAAATAACCTAGCCAAAGACACAGGAGCTGACCTAGTAAAGGCAGACCTACTACAAACAGACCTAGAAAGAAGTTTCTATGAAACCATATCAAATATCGATGAGATAGCCCTAGTAAATGCTGCTGACTACAAAAAAGAGCTAGAAAATATTCAAGCCACAGCCCTAGTCGGCAATGAATACCTAGACAAGACCATGATAAATGATGAAAACGAAGAAATCAAAAACAACAGATTAGCTATGCTAAATCAAGTACAAAAGAGGATAGCTAGGATATTTGATATATCACAAATAGTAAGATAGGAGGATTTGATGGACGATGTTTTAACGATTGTGATAATAAGTGACTCCACCGGAGAAACAGCAATAAACTACATGAAATCAGTAACAAGTCAATTCCCAGACCTAAAAACAAGCATGAGAAGATTCTCAGACATAGTAGATACAGATGAAATAGACGAGATCCTAGCCGACCTTCCATCCTATTCCATCATAGTCCAAACCCTAGCCAACAAAGAATTAACCCAGTATCTTAGAGCAAGGGCCAAAGACCTAGACATAACAGTCTTAGACATCCTATCATATGGAATCGATAAGTTTGAACAATTTACCGGCCATAAGGCAATTAGACAAAGAGGTCTCACCAGGACCCTATCAAGAAACTACTTCGAAATGATAGAAGCCATAGAATTTGCCATCCAATACGACGATGGCAAAGACTTCAGAGGCTTTCTAAAATCAGACATAGTCCTAGTAGGAGTATCACGCACATCTAAGACACCTACAACCATGATCCTAGCCACAAAAAATTTCAAAGTCTCAAACCTACCACTAGTGCCAGAGGCCAAACTTCCACAAGAGCTCTTTGAAGTCGACCCAAGAAGGATAATAGGCCTAATCATAAATCCAGACAAGCTCTCAGACATCAGAGAAACAAGGAGCAAGTCCCTAGGCATAGTTGGTGAAAGCAAATACTTTGACAAGGGAAGAATCGAAAGAGAGCTAGAATACGCCAAAGAAATATTTTCTGACCTAGACTGCAAAGTCATAGATGTAACAGAAAACACAGTCGAACAAACAGCCACAGAAATTGTCCAATATTACTACGAGAACTTCCCAGAAGAAAAGGAAGTACGAAACTTAAATTAAAGGGGAAACAATGAAGAAAGAAAAAATCCTAGTCTTAAACTTCGGCGGCCAATACGACCAGCTCATAGTAAGAAGAGTAAGAGAAATGGGAGTCTATGCAGAACTTCATGAGTGCGACACCAATCTCAGTGAAATCAACCTAGACAACCTAGCTGGTATCATCCTAACAGGCGGCCCACAATCAGTAAACGATAGCGAAAGCCCAAAAGCCGACAGCAAAATCTTTGACCTAGGTGTGCCAGTATTAGGCATCTGCTACGGCCACCAATACATAAATTATGTAAACGGCGGCACAATCGAAACACCAAACTTAGCCGAATATGGCAAAACCGACCTAAAAGTAGATAAGGAAAGCTGCCTATTCAAAGACATTCCAGAAGAATCCATAATCTGGATGAACCACAAAGATAGGGTAAAAGACCTAGCAGAAGGCTTTAGAGCAACAGCATCCACGGCCAATACAGACGTGGCAGCCATGGAAAATACCGAAAAAGCCCTCTACTCAGTCCAATTCCACCCAGAAGTAGTCCACTCAGAATACGGCCAAAAAATCCTAGAAAACTTCGTCCTAGGAATATGTAAGGCCGAAAAAACCTGGAAAATGAAAGACTTCGCCAAAGAAATCATAGCAGAAATCAAAGAAAAATACCAAGGCGAGAAAATGATCTGCGGTCTATCAGGCGGAGTAGACAGCTCAGTAGCAGCAACCATAGTCTTAAAAGCCATAGGAGATAATCTCCAATGTATCTTCGTAGACCACGGTCTACTAAGAAAAGACGAAGCAAAATCAGTCATGGAAACCTATAAGGGCCTAGGCCTAAACGTCAAAATGGTAGACAAATCCAAAGAATTCCTAGACCTATTAAAAGGCGAATCTGACCCAGAAACAAAAAGAAAAATCATAGGCAACCACTTCGTAGAAGTATTCGAAGAAGAAGCCAAAAAAATCGGAGGAGCCAACTACCTAGTCCAAGGAACAATCTACCCAGACGTAATAGAATCAGGCAAAGACAAAGCAAGCGTCATAAAAAGTCACCACAACGTAGGCGGCCTACCAGAAGACATGGACTTCAAAGGCCTAGTAGAACCCCTAAGACTCCTCTTTAAAGACGAAGTAAGAGCTCTAGGCGAAGAAATAGGAGTCCCACACGACATGGTCTGGAGACAACCATTCCCAGGACCAGGTCTTGCTATAAGAGTAATAGGAGACATCACAGAAGACAAACTAAGAATAGTAAGAGAAACCGACGCCATCCTAAGAGAAGAAGTCAAAAACTTCGGCCTAAACGAAAAAATCTGGCAATATTTCACCGTATGGACCCCAATCAAAACAGTAGGAGTAAAAGGAGATGCCAGAAGCTACGACAACGTCATAGCAGTAAGAGCAGTCACAAGTACAGACGCAATGACAGTAGAAGCAGCAAACCTCCCATACGAACTAATGCAAAAACTATCAAACAGAATGATAAACGAAGTAGAAGGAGTAGGCAGAATAGTCTACGACATAACCAGCAAACCACCAGGAACAATTGAATGGGAATAATCGCAAAAAAATCAAAAACCTTGTAAAATCAACGGTTACATAAGATTAAAAACTGCAACTGGGATTAAAATGGGAACATTTGTAAAAAAGAATAAATTGAATAATAGTTCCAAGTGGTTTACATTTGGACAAAAAATTAGACCGTGGTTTAAAAACTGCGGTCTTTTTGCGTTCATTTTATTATTCTTTTTCTCTAGAGAAGGGTCAAATTAACGTAATTTAATTTAATTAAAATTTTTAAAGCTAAATGTATATTGCAATAGGTATTACCATAATAACTGGTGCACTTATTACAGTTTTAATTCCGCCCTCACCAACGAATTGATCTAAAGATGGATCAGAAAAAAATTCTTGAAATTCTTTCATTTTATCTAATTGGAGCTTAGAAAAAACTGTATTTCTAAGTAGGCTTATCTCCCCATCATCCATACAAACTTTAATAACCTTTCCTAATATTTTATAGTTTCCATCGGTAACTTCACTCATATTATTATTTAAAAAGTAATTTTCATCTGTTGGAAGGATTATATTAATTTTATCTGCTTCACAAATTATATCTTTTTTTCCATCTGCTTGAAGCCCTTTAATTAAACCATCTATTTGGGAGTTTAGCCTTTTATCTGTCAACACATTTTCTTTTCTGTTTTTATTATTTTTAGGATTGTTATCAGTAAATAAGTTTGCTAAAGTTATAATTTCTTTGAATCCAGATAACATATCAATAACTGGATTGTTTTTCAGAGTTCCTTGAACTTCAACAAAATCTCCAATATTTAAGTTATTAATGTCACGATTAATAAACTTTGCATTCTCCAATTGTTCTTTTAGTTGCTGGAACAAAGAAACTGGAGTGTGGGTTCTTTCTTCAATAATAGTTTCACCATCATTTGACGTACCTTTATGATTTCCACGAACTCCTATATTCAAAAACGCAAATAGATTGTTAGTGCCTATATTTGATTCTATATCATTTACTTGATTTTTATTTTTTGAAGTTTGAACATTTTTAACATCTGCAAAGCCATCCTCAATTGTAGCTAACATATCAAAAACTATTTTAGTATTAAGATAGATTGGTATTGTAAGCTTATTCTTTTCTATTTTATTCACTACTTTAAATCACCTTTCCTATAAATTGTATGGTTTTCATGTTATTTATCTTATATTCTAGATTTATTATTTTTATTTTAAAAATCTTGATTTTTTAGGATAAGATAACTTCCAATCTTCAAATTCTTCATCTGTTATCTCATCGTTATAGTGCTTTTTTCTCATCTCATTCCATTCTATAAGAAAATTATTGAAATCCACATTATTTGATAAAAGTCCAGTGATTTCTCCATCTTCTGCTGAAGGTCTAAACTTCATGTCTTTTTCATAATCAAAAATTATATGCATTATTTCAAAAATAGAATTAGGTTCATGATCGATCAATGCTGATATATCACAATCAAGTGCTTCAGATATTTTTTGTAATTGTTCTTTACTTGGAGATCTATTTCCAAGCTCGTAATTTCTTATAGCAGCATCTGTCAAACCAGACTTAATGGCAAGTTCTTTTTGAGTTAAGTTTCTCATAAGTCTTAACTTTTTTAATTTTTCTCCAGAAATCAAACTAACTCCTCCTTATTTCACAATAACTATAAATATTTTATCACAAAACGAACAAAAGCTCAACAAAACTGTTCTGTTGTAAATGTTTGCAAGTATCTGAATATTTTAGAAAAAAATAAATAGAAAAAACTTGACAGAACAAATCTGAACTGTTATTATATATACATACAGTTCGATAGTGAACGGATAATGTAAGATATAAAAATTAATGCTCGCCCTTTTGAGGATGTAGAACCTTACAAACTATAAAAGGAGGACATTATGAAAGGTATTTTTATGAATGCAAAAGATGTACAAGAATTTCTTGATGTAAGTAGGACAACAGCATATCAGATAATAAACGATATGAATCAAGATCTACTTAAATTAGGTTATCGTGTGCAAAGAGGAAAGGTAAATAGAGAATACTTTATGGAAAAGTATTGCTATAAACCAACAAATACAAAGGAGGTTTAAAGTGCCAGCATACAGAGATGAAAGTGGAAATAAAACTTGGTATTGCAGGTTTTATTATACCAACTGGAAAGGAGAAAAATTAACTAAGAAAAAACGCGGATTTTTAACAAAAAAAGAAGCATTAAAATGGGAACAAGAATTTTTAAATCAACATTCTGAATCAATTGAGATGAGCTTTAGGGAGTTTTTTGAACTTTACAAGAGGGATAGAAAACCCAGAATAAGAGAAAATACTTGGAGGACAAAAGAAGCAATTGTAAATCAAAAAATACTTCCCTATATTGGTGATTTAATGCTTAATGAGATTAATAATGTAACCATCATTCAATGGCAAAATGAGCTTATGAAGATTAAGGATAAGAATGGAAAAAACTATTCTCCTACTTATTTGAGAACTATTCATGCCCAGTTATCTAGTATCTTAAATCATGCTTGTAGGTACTACAATTTAAAAACTAATGTTGCTCGTGATGTTGGTTCTATGGGAGAGAAAGAAGCTGATGAAATGCTATTTTGGACTCAAGATGAATATGAGAGATTTATAGAAGCTATTAAAGATAAACCTGAATCATTCTATGCTTTTGAACTTTTATATTGGTGTGGTCTTAGAATGGGAGAATTATTAGCTTTAACAAAAGAGAAATTTGATTTTGAAAGGCATACATTAAAAATTGATGAATCTTTACAAAGGATTGATGGGAAAAATGTAATAACAGCCCCTAAGACTAAAAAAAGCATTAGGACAATAGTTATGCCTGAATTTTTAACGGATGAGATTAAAGAGTATATAGACAGCTTTTATAAGATAAAACCAAAAGACTTAATATTTAATTTTTCTAAGAGCTACCTCCACCATGAAATGGATAGGGGATCTAAGAAATCTCAAGTAAAAAGAATTAGAATACATGATTTAAGGCATTCTCACGTTTCTCTCTTGATTGAACTTGGATTTTCTGCAACTGCAATAGCTGATAGGGTTGGACATGAATCGATTGACATCACCTATAGATATGCTCATCTTTTCCCTAGCAAGCAAAAAGAAATGGCTCTGTCTTTAACTCAAGTAAGAAGTAATAAGTCAAATGACTGGAAAGATTTATTAGAAGAGGATGATAAAGATGTTTAGAAGACATTCATTAGATGAAATTTCTAAAAAAACGAGAAATAAAGAGAAAAATAGAAAAAGAAATCGCATTTTAAATTTTAGGATTTCTGAAGAAGAATATGACCTAATAAACAAAAAGATTGAAATAAGTGGACTTAAAAAGCAAGATTATTTTATTCAAATGCTATTAAATCACGAAGTTAAGTTAGTAAGTGATTACAGACTTTCTGATAATATAGCCAAGGAAATATTTCAACTAGCAAAAGTTATTAAAAAGTTTGGAAAACTAGATGACGATGAATCTGATATTTTAATCTATATTTTAGAAATATATGAAGAAATCAAAAAAGAAAAAAGCCCCTACTACAAAGAGTAAAGGCATACACTCCTGTGAGAAGTGTTCTCTAGACAAGTTCATTTTACCACAGGAGTCTTATTTATACCAGACAGGAGGATAAAATGGAAAACACATATAAAACAATAAAGAGATTAGATGGTTGTAAAAAGAAAAGGAGTGAGCCTTATGACAGATATTAAATTAAAATTCCCAGAAATAGATCAGACTTACGCTTTTTTAGACTTACAAACTACAGATAAGGGGACGGTTAGACAAATTACTGGAAATATTGTAACAGCTATTTTAAATCCCAAATATTGTCAAAACCAAAAAATCATTGATGGACAAATATTCTTTGATAAATTTACCAATGAAATAAAATTCCAGGGGAAAATTATCGGAGAAAGAAATATAAAGGAAAATCAAATCCGACTTTGGGATGATTCTTTAAATAATAGACTAGGCTTAGAGATAGAAAAACATTTTGGAATTAATTATAACGCCAACAAAATGTGGGAAGCTATTCGTTTTGTAGCTCACCAATATGAAGTGAGTCCGCCAAAGCAATATCTTCAAAATTTAAAATGGAATGGAGATAAAAATGCCATTAGAAAACTTTTACCAAAGTATTTGGGAGCGGATGATACAGAGCTTAACAATTGGATAATGGAACATATGATATTGGGCATGATAAAAAGAATTTTTAATCCCGGTTCTAAGTTTGATGAAATGATTGTTTTAGTTGGTGGGCAAGGTATAGGCAAATCGACTTTTGCAAGATACTTGTCCATAACAGATGATTGGTTTTGTACAATAGAAAATATTCAAGGTAAGGATGCCGTCATGAACCTTATGGGTAAAACTGTCGTTGAAATCGAAGAATTTGTTGCTTTAAGAAATGCAAAATCGGCTAATGAAGCGAAATCTTTTTTATCAAAACTAAGCGATAGAATAAGAATACCCTACGAAAAATATGCAACAGATGTGCCTAGAACTTGTATCTTCATAGGGACACTAAATGAAAGAACTTTTCTTAATGATCATACTGGGGAAAGAAGATATTTGCCTGTTGAATGTAACTCGAATCAAAGAGTAAGGACTATATTTCCAGATAAAAATAATAAAGAAAAAATTTCAGATAATGAATATATATCTCTTATAAGAGAAGATTTTAATCATGCTCTAGCTTTAGGATATGAAATCTTTAAAAACAAAACACACGCATGGACTATACCAAAAAATCTTTTAAAAGACTTGTATAAGGAACAAGAAAAGTTCAAATATCTTAACCCAGATGTGGAAGACATTAGGTATTTCTTAGAAGAATATAAGCCAAAAAGTGCAGATCCTAATACAACATGTTTCAAAGAATTAACCATGCAAGGATACCAAATAAAGTCAAAATCTTTTTCAGAGATTATGGATAATTATTTCCAAGAATGGATTCCAGTTAGGTCATCAAAGACTAAGAGAATATCACCAAGTGGAGTCTCAATTCCAGTAAAACTATATTATGAAAAGAAAGAAGAATACAAAACTGACTTTATAGAAGTTGATAAGAATTTATTGCCAGAAGAATGGAAAAAAGAAAATCAATTAGAAATAGATACTGCAAATCAAGTAAAGATACAAATGTAACTTTGTAACCTGTAACCAATCGTTATAAATCTTCTTAAATTAGGATTACATAAATTAATGGCTTGATAATAAGGGGTTGTCACAGACTCTTAAAACAAGCTCGCCTAATTTTGGAAGTTTTTATTTTATAAGTTACAGTTACACTTATTAATTCCTATTTGAAAAATTATGGAAAATCAAATTAATGACTTGTTATTAATAGACCAACTAAGGAAGTCAATAGTTATTTTAAAAATTTTTTTAAAAAATTTTTCAGTCGCAGAACTTAAAAATGTGCATAGCAAATAAACCTCATATATTTTCATTTTTTGAGGCAACACTT
>NZ_JAMXSL010000042.1:0-16857 GCF_026131715.1 Anaerococcus sp. NML200537
GGGACTGCACAACCCTAAAAGAAATTATTGAAAACCCAGTTTATATTGGTCATATTGCTAGTCAAAAAGTTAATTATAAATTCAAAGTAGGTTGGTTATCCGATAAACCTAAAGAGGAATGGATAATAGTAGAAAATACACACGAACCAATTATTTCTGAAGATATTTATAATATAGCAAATGAAAAATTAAAGAGCAGGAGAAGACCATTTAAAAATGGAGAAGAAAGTATATTTGCAGGAATTGTGAAATGTCCTGATTGTGGAAAATCTTTAAATCTTGGAAGAAACAAATCGAAAAAAAGAGAAAAGTTACTCACTTGTAACACTTATAGAAGATATGGAAAATCATTATGTAGTCAACATAGAATTTATTACGATACTCTTTATGAGATAGTGCTTAAAGATATTAGGAAAAATGCAGAAATAGCATTAAAAGATGAAAAAGAAATCATAAAAGCACTTGAAAAATCACGAGAAGTTGATAATGAAGAAGAACAAAAATTTATTATGGATAAGATTTACGAAGATCAGATAAGAGTAGAAGACTTAACTAAAAAGATTGAAAAACTATATGATGACTGGCTCGATAACAAGATAAGTGAAAGTAACTTCCAAAAAATTCTTGAAAAATCACAAAACGAACAAGACTATCTAAACCAAAGAATAGAAGATAATCAAAAATTGATTGTTAAAGAAAATCTTGAAGATATTAATGTCAAAAAATGGATTGAACTCATAAAAAAATATAGGGATATAAAGAAGCTGGACAAAGAAACCTTAAACGAACTCATCTCAAAAATCTATGTTCACGAAAAAGAAGTAGTGAATGGAGAAATCACCCAAACAATTGATATTTACTACAATTTCATAGGAAATACAGACACACTACAAGTATTTTACAATCTCTAATTAGGCATAAAGCAGCTTATGGCTGGAGGGGGAATTGTACTCATAGGTTTAAAACTAATACCGCTATTAGCAAACGTGTTAAAATAAAATGTTTAATATAGTAGATAAGATCAAAGAGTTTTTTTCGGAGATACTTATTGATATGATCAAGGAAAATTTAAGCGGAATGCTCCTTGATATAAATGACAAAGTATCAACGATAGCAAATGAGGTAGGAAAGACTCCGAGTGGATGGAACTCGGAGGTTTTCCACTTCATAAAGTCTATTTCAGAAAATGTTATACTTCCCATAGCAGGTCTTATCATAACGGCTGTACTATGTATTGAATTAATTCAAATGGTAATGAACAAAAATAATATGCATGACACAGATACATTTGATTTTTTTAAATATATGATAAAAATGTGGATAGCAGTATGGCTTGTATCTCATGCTTTTGACTTTTCTATGGCAGTATTTGATGTGGCACAGAATTTAATAGGAAAGGCAGCAGGTGTGGCAAATGCTAGTGCAAAAGTTTCTCCAGGTGATATAGCTAATATGGTAGATAGCCTAAAAGGAGAGTCAATAGGAAAATTAATGACTATAGTATTAGAGACAGCAATTGTAAAGATGATAATTCAAGGGATATCAATACTAATTACAGTTATTCTATATGGCAGGATGATAGAAATATATATTTATACTTCAGTTTGCGCCATACCTTTTGCCACAATGGGTAATAAAGAATGGGGAAGTATTGGAACAAACTATATAAGAGGGCTCTTCGCACTTGGTTTGCAAGGTTTATTCCTACTTATATGCGTAGGAATTTATGCCGTACTTGTTAAGACTTTAAATATATCAGACATACACAAAAGTATTTTTGAATTACTAGGATACACCTTAATACTTGGTATAACTATGATGAAATCAGGAAGTATTGCAAAATCAATTTTAAATGCTCATTAATAAAAAAGGAGAAGATGATGAAAATTAGAAGAAAAAAGGACAAAAAAATTAATTTTAAAACACTTGGAACAATAGGACTCCCAATACTTTTAATAGGGGGATATATTACAAGAGAAATACAAAATAGAATGATTATAAGAAAAACATTGGAAGTTTTAGATAATAGAGAAGAAACGAATGAAAAAGTCTTAGAAATAGCAGTGAATATGGGAAAATTATTAGAAGATCTGAACAGAGAAGATATATATGGATTTTACTTAGAGGGGTTAGAATAATGGCTTATGTAAATGTCCCAAAGGACTTAACAAAAGTAAAAACAAAGGTAGCTCTAAATCTAACAAAAAGACAATTAATTGGCTTTACAATTGCAGGTCTAATAGGCTTTCCAGTATATTTAATGGTAAAAAAAGTGCTTCCTAATGACCTATCTATGTTAATTATGATAGGTGTGTCTTTTCCTATAATATTTGCAACTCTTTATGAAAAGGACGGGATTTATTTTGAAAAATATTTAAAGTATATTATAGATAAGAAAAGACAGACAAGTATAAGGATATACAAGACAGAATGTATTTATGATATAAAGAAACAAAGAAAGGAAAGGAGTAAATGAATCAAATACAGAAAAAGCAACAGAAAAAATTAAATCAAGAAAAAAGAAATTTAAAAAAACAAAAAGAAGATTTAAAAAGCATTAGTATAAGTCAAAAAAAGATGAAAAAATCAAATATTTCTAAAGAAAAAGGAAAGCCCAAAAAGAAGCTTTCCTTTTTTGGTGGGAAGAAGAAAAAGAGCGTTCAGGAAACAATCCCTTATTTAAGAATGTTGAGAAATGGGATTTGCCAAGTTGAGAAGAACAAATTTAATAAAATGATTCGTTTTTTAGATATTAACTACCAGCTTTCAACAGAGGAAGATAAGGAAAGTATATTTAATGAATTTTCAAGTTTTTTAAACTATTTTGATCCAAGTGTTGATATAGAACTTTCATATATTAATCGCATAGGAAAAAATGAAGAAGTAGAAAAAAACATCAATGTTCCGGATAGAAACGATTCATATAATGAAATACGAAAAGAGTACAGGGAAATGCTAAAAAATCAGAGTCAAAAAGGAAATAATGGACTTACTAAATATATGTATATCACCTTTAGCTTACAAGCACAAGATTCAAAAGAGGCAACTACAAGACTTGAAAGAATGGAAATGGATATATTAAATAACTTTAAGCAGATGGGAGTAAAAGCTTATGTATTAAGTGGATATGAAAGGTTAAAGGTTATTCACGATATATTAAATCCGAATAAGAATTTTGTTTTTTCCTTTGAAGACCTAAAATATAGTGGACTATCTACTAAGGATTATATAGTACCAGCATCATTTAACTTTTCATCTCACAATCAATTTAAAATTGGAGAATACTTTGGAGAAGTAAACTTTCTGCAAATTCTAGCACCTGAATTATCAGATAGATTATTATCAGAATTTTTAGGGGTTGAAGAAAATATGATTGTAACATTTCATATAAATTCCATTGATCAAACAGAAGCTATAAAGATGATTAAAAGAAAAATAACGGACTTGGATAAAATGAAAATTGAAGAAAATAAGAAGGCTATAAGATCAGGATATGATATTGATATTCTTCCAAGCGATTTAATTACCTATGGTAATGATGCTAAGAAACTATTGGTAGAACTTCAAAATCATAATGAGAGAATGTTTGTCATAACTATTTTGTTTACAAATATGGAAAAAAGTAGAAAGAAATTGAGTAATATAATCTTTCAACTAAATTCAATAGCAGGTAGGCATAATTGTGTATTGAAAAATCTTAACTATAGACAGGAACAAGGACTAATTTCCTCCCTACCACTTGGGAAAAATGAAATCGAAATAAAAAGAGGACTTACAACTAGCTCTACAGCAGTCTTTATTCCTTTTACAACAGAAGAGTTGTGCTTAGAAGGAGAGAGCTTATACTACGGATTAAATGCTTTAAGTCGTAACATCATTATGACAGATAGAAAGCTTTTAAAGAATCCAAACGGTTTAATACTTGGAACGCCTGGTAGTGGTAAATCTTTTTCGGCTAAAAGAGAAATTACCAATGCTTTTTTAATTACACAAGATGACATCATTATCTGTGATCCTGAAGGTGAGTATGGAAATTTAACTAAGGCACTAGGTGGAGAAGTTATAAAAATATCGCCAACAAGTAAGGATTATATAAACCCGTTGGATATAAATGTAGACTATGCCGATGAAGACAATCCCTTATCTTTAAAGTCTGACTTTATTCTTTCACTGTTTGAACTTGTAGTAGGAAAGGAAGGATTAAGTGCAGAAGAAACTTCAGTAATTGATAGATGTCTTCCGATATTATATAAGGATTACTTCGACAATCCCATTCCTGAAAATATGCCAATTTTAGAAGATTTATATAATTTACTTTTAAAACAAGAAGAAAAGGTAGGGAAAAAATTAGCGGTAGAAATGGAAATTTATGTCAAAGGTAGTCTTAATGTATTTAACCATAGGACTAATGTAGATACAGGCAATAGAATTCTTTGTTATGACATTAAGGAATTAGGAAAGCAACTTAGAAAAATAGGTATGTTAATTGTTCAAGATCAAGTGTGGAATAGAGTAACTATTAATAGAAATAAGAAGGAAACCAGATATTACTGTGACGAATTCCATTTGCTTTTAAGAGAAGAACAAACAGCCTCATATTCCATAGAAATTTGGAAGAGATTTAGAAAATGGGGCGGGATTCCAACAGGATTAACACAAAATGTAAAGGACCTTTTAGCCAGTCCCGAAATAGAAAATATATTTGATAATACAGATTTTATCTTAATGCTTAATCAAGCTAGTGGTGATAGGGAAATTTTAGCTAACAAGTTAAATATATCTCTTTATCAGTTATCCTACGTCACAAATTCCAATGAGGGAGAGGGATTACTATTCTATGGAAACACAATAGTACCTTTTGTAGATAGATTTCCTAAAGATACAAAATTGTATAAGTTAATGACAACTAAACCAGAAGAATTAAAGGAAGGGATAGAAATTGATAGACAGAGAGAAGTTAAAAACTAACTATATTATTAATTTAGATGCAATTTCTGCTCTAAAGGAATTTCCAGATAAAACATTTGATTGCTGTATTACATCTCCTCCATATTATGGACTTAGAGATTATAAAGCAGAAGGACAAATTGGAAGAGAAGAAAGTCCGGAGGAATATTTAAATAAATTAATTGAAGTCTTTAGAGAAGTAAAAAGAGTATTAAAAAAAGAAGGAACACTTTGGGTAGTTATTGGAGATTCTTATGCAGGGACAAGAAGCAAAAAAGAATATAAAGATCCTAAAAACATAGAAGGAAGAAGTGGTCAAAAAGAGTCTATTACAGAAAAACTCAGTGGCTACAAGGCAAAAGACTTAATGGGGATACCTTGGCAACTAGCTTTAAAATTAAGAGAGGACGGTTGGTATTTACGAAGCGATATTATTTGGCATAAGGAAAATGCCATGCCTGAGTCTTGTAGAGATAGACCATCAAGGTCTTATGAACATATCTTCCTACTATCAAAAGCAAGAAAGTATTTCTATAACTTTGACGCTATGAAAGAACCAATAAAAGAAATAAGCAAGAAAAGATATATGAGGGCAAGAGGAAAAAACAATAAGTATTTACAAGAAGGTACAGGAACTAAAAGACAGAGCATAAATGAAGCAAGAGAGTATGGAGAATATATAGGAGATAATGTCCCTAAGTTTAGAAACAATAGAGATATTTGGACTATTAACACCAGTGCATTTAAAGGAAAACACTATGCAGTATTTCCACCAAAACTGGTAGAACTTTGTATAAAAGCAGGATGTCCTAAAAAAGGCTTGATTCTTGATCCCTTTATGGGTTCAGGAACTGTTGGAATGGTAGCTATTAGGATGGACAGAGAATATATTGGAATCGACATAAACAAAGATTACTGTCAAATAGCTAAAGAAAGGATTGAGAAAAATATGAAATAGGAGGTGTATATGAAAAAGAAAGGGAAAGTAAACCCAAGAGATGTACCAAATACCAAGCTTATATCAGAAAAGAAAGAAGAAAGTAATGAAAAATTCAGTAATACAGAGAGACCATCAGATTTTTCAAAAAAAGAAATAAATAAAGTAAAAAGCAGGAACAACATAGACAATAATGTTGAAAATTCTAAATATTACTCAGATCATTTGCAAGAAAATAGTCAGGATTTATTCAAAGAAAAAGAAAAGTCAAATAGAGAAAGAAGACAAAGAAAAATCCATGAGGAAAAATTTGCAGAAGTCTCCTATTATAATGAATATCAGCCGGAATATACGCAACGGCAGTATAGAAAAATGAAAGAAAATGAGGAAAGTAGATATGGTGAATATTACGGGCAAGAAAGAGAATATAGGCTAAGTAACTTTAAAGAAGATTTTAATGATAGACCAAATTCAACTAGCTCTAATTTAAAAAGTAGCACTTCTCCCCAAAAAAATTACAAGGGGAATAGTAATTTAAAATGGAAGAAAAACGTTGAGAGTGAAAGTTTCAATGATGTGCCAGAGAAAAAAATAAGGAGATTTAGAAAAGAAGATAAGAATTTTAATAGAGAGGTAAGTTCAACATATGATCCATTATCACAGGACTCAGATAATGATGGTGTCATAGATCGCTATGACATGAACTTTAGTGATAGCAATGTATCCTATAGGGATACAAGAGATGACTATAAGTATTTACCATCTTCTGATGTGCAAAGAAAAAATTGGGATGATTATTCTATTCTTGGTAAGAAAGGGAAAGAAAGCTTTCAAAAAAACACCTTTAAAAAACTTTATCAATCTCAAAGTCAGTTTAAGGATAAAGGGGAAAAAGCAGAATTAAAATCTTTAAATGGGAAGTTTAGAAGAAAAGATCTATCATATAAGGCAAATGAAGAAGATAAAAAAATAATTCAAGACCTGAATACTAATAAAAAACAAAATAGCAAATATTTCAAAGGCAAAGTTAGAAATTTAGAAGAAAAAAATATGCTAATGGGTAGGGTTTCTAGTGGGAAATTTAGACAGGATAGCCTATCTGAAGGATTTAAAAGTGAATCTGAAAAAAATAAAGATAAATATAATATAAATAAAAAGAATCAAGAAAAAATAGGCACGAAAAAAGAAATCTTCAAACAGGAAAAAAACGTAATAAAAAATGAGAATCTTGAAGTAGACGAACTTGATTTAAATCATAGTGGCATTTCTAATAAAAACAAGGGAAAGAAAAGACAAATAAAAGACGCTTTTGATAATACGATAAAGAAAAGCAACTTTGATCCAAAGAAAGAATACACCAGGACAAAAAAAGAAGTACAGGATTCTAAAAATGTATCTGAAGAAAATAAGGCAGATACAAAAAATAAAACTAAATTCCATTCTAAAAAAGATAACAAAAGTGAAAAAGATAAGTTTTATAAAAAGGAAGATAAAATATCAAAACTATATGAGAAAAAGAATAAAAAAGAAAAAGAGTTAATTAAGGATAAGAAAAAGTCAAAAAAAGCGGGTTTAGAAAAACCTATTACTTTTGCGAGTGCTATGACGGCAAACTATCTATATAGTGGGAAAGATGATAATGCAGGCGTTAACGCTGCTTATAAGTTTAGTAGAACTACCGAAGTTGTAGGTAGAGAAATTAGTCATCTTAGAAGAAAAAAACCTTTAAAAACTCAGAGAAAAATTAAATCTTTAGAAGGAAAAATTTATAAGAAAGAAAGTAAACTACTCTTTCAAAGAAATTTTGAAGAATTGAAGAAGACTAAAGCTTATCAAAACTCTAATAAATTGAATCGATTTTTTATGAAAAAGAAGTTTCAGAGAGATTTTAGGAAGAAACACGGGGAAGGTTTAGTAAATAGAATAAAGAAATCTTTCGCTAATATTGGAAAGAAAACATTGGAAGTTTTAAAAAACAAAGGATATAAGCAAATTTTAATTGCCCTTTGTATTTTAGGACTTTTTTTTATGCTATTTCAAGGAATTAGCAATGTTGGCAGTCTTACTTCAGGATTAACAAGTAATGTTATAGCTACAAGCTATCTATCAAAAGAAGAAGTTTTAATGGATATTAATAATGAATTTACAAGTTATGAATATGCATTACAAGATGAAATAGATAGTATTAAAGAAAATTATCCAAATTATGATGAATATCATATAAAAGGAGATTCTGTTGGTCATGATCTACACGAGCTTTTTAGCTATTTAACAGCAAGATATGGAGAGATTAAGTCAGCTGAAGAGATACAAAAGGAATTAAAAAAACTATTTAATCAAATGTATGAGAAAAAATATACTTCAAAGTCTATTACAAAATATGACAGTGAAGGAAATCCATATACCTATAGAATTCTAACATTAACTATAAAAAAGAAAAGTATTGATGAAATAGCAAGAGAAGAATTTGCAAACTATGAAACAAATATGGCTCATTATTTAGCATTACTTGATAGTCAGGGAAATATGAGTGGATATTTTGGATCAAGCTATGGGAACTTGGGAGAGATTATAGACAATCCAAACTTTGGAAATCCCGGTCTTGCTTTTGATTCTGAAACTGCCAAAGCCTTATTTAATGAAGCAGAAAAACATATAGGCAAAAGATATGTGTTTGGAGCAAGTGGGCCATCTAACTTTGACTGTTCAGGTTTTGTATGTTGGTCATTTACAAAGTCTGGTGTAAAGAGAATGCCAAGAACTACAGCTTGGCTTATTTATAAAAACTATTGTAATCCAATATCTCCAAGCGAGGCAAAACCTGGGGATATTATTTTCTTTAAAGGCACATATAATTCCGGCACGCCAATTTCTCACGTAGGGATATATGCCGGAAATGGAATGATGCTCCATGCAGGAGATCCTATCCAATATGCCAGTATAAACTCAAGGTATTGGAAAAATCACTTTTATTCCTTTGGTAGACCAAAATAAGGGGAAGGAGTAAAATTCTATGAATAAAAAATTAATCAGAAACATAGAAAAACAGAAGAATTTAAGAAAGAAAAAAGAAGAAATTGAAATAGAACTTCAGTTATTAGTAGAGGAACAAGAAGAAATAGAAAATTTAGAGGTCATCAAGGAATTTCGAAGTCGAAAAATATCTCTTGATGAATTTTTATTTATTGTTAGAAAAAATAAGGAAGAAGAAAATAGAGAAAGACAAGAACTTAAAAGAAAAGATACAAATGAAAGTGAGGAAAATTTATGAAAAAAATAACCAGTGGAATTTTAGCTGTGATAATGCTACTTGTAAGTCTAGTGAATATAGTGGCTGTAAGTCCTGTATATGCAAATACAGATGCTAAGGTAGAATGGACGGAAGATGATTTTATGTATTCCTCTGAGGGAAATATAATTGCTTTTAGTGATAAAGGCTTAGAAAAGAAAGAGAAGACAAATATTCTAGTATTTCCTGAAGGAACGAAATCTATAAATGGAAATTATTCTTTAAGTCATTCAAACGATGAACTTAGATATAAAAGAGAATTTGGACGTGGCAAACATTGGGATAAAGTAATTATTCCTGATTCTGTTAAGAATTTAGGTTATGCTGCCTTTTACGAAGCAAGTATAGACGAGGTAAAACTATCAAATAGTCTAACTTATCTTGGTGGTTTAGCATTTTTCAATTGTGGACTTAGAGAAGTGACTTTACCTGATACTTTGGTAAATATTGAACATAATGCTTTTGAAAGAAATAACCTCCAAGAAATAACTATACCGAAGTCTGTGAAGACAATTGAACAGTATGCTTTTTCAAGAAATAAATTGCACACTATAAAAGTTTTAGGCAATCCAAATATTAACAGTAAGGGAGTATTCCATAATCAAGAAGTTGAGTATAGACCAAAACAAAATCCATTTTACGAAAATCATTTTGGTTTCAAGGGAAATCAAGGATTCAAATCTATTCCTAATGGATTAAGGTTTGAAAATGGAGAGTTTGTTTTTGATAAGAATGTAGATAGTGTAGAACTTGAATTTGATTATAACAATGATATGTATCAAGGAAAGATGACTATTTACAATCCAAATAAATATTCCATTGATATTCAAACAGATTTAACAGGGCAAGATATTGATGAAAAGGACAATAAGATTGATGATTTAACTAAAAACATTAAGGACTTAGAAAATCAGATTAAAGACTTAAATGATAAGAAACAAGAAGACCAATCAAAGATAGATGAATTAAAGGAAAAGTTAGAATCTTGCAAAGATAACGGAGAGAAACTAAAACAAGAAAAGGCTAGGTTAGAAGAAGAAATTAGAGATAAAGATAATAAGATTGCTCAATTGAATAAAGAAATTGAGGAACTTAAAAATTCTAACAATGATGAACTAATATCAGAAATTACTCAGCTTAAAGATGAATTAAAAAGATTACAAGATGAAAATGCAAAACTAAAAGAAGAATATTCATCTACAAAATGGGAGTTAGAAGCTGAGAAAGAAAAGACCGATAAAAACGAAAATAAAATCAGAGAAATGCAAGAAAAGTTCGAGTCTTTAGAAGGAGAACTTGCAAAGAAGACTAAAGAAATTGAGGATAAAGACAATAAAATTAAGGACTTAGAAAAAGCTCTTGATGAAAAAGATACTAAGATAAAAGACCTTGAGTCTAAAAAGAAAGAAACAGAAAATTCTAAGTCAGAATGCTTTAAGAAAATTGAAGAGCTTCAAAAGGCTATTGATAGTTTAAAAGAATCTTCTGAAAATACAAAAAAAGAATTAGAAGAGAAGATTAAAGGACTAGAAGAAAAACAAAAAGCTTCTGAAGAAGAAATTAAAAAGCTAAAAGAAGAATTGGATAAAAAAATTGAAGAAGCCAAGAAGTTAATTGAGGAAGCAAATAAAAAAGCTAAAGAAGAACTTGAAAAGCAAGCTAAAGATGAAAAAGAAAAAAATATAAACCAAGGCTTATCTAAGAAATTAGATGAACTTCTAAAACTTCAAAAAGAAAATAAAGAGAAGAAAGAAGATAAGAAATCTCAAGACAAAAAGTGGGACGAACTTTTAAAAGCTGATGACAAAAATATCCTAAATCAATTTGATCTTAATAAGATGAAAAAGCAAGAGGAACAACAAGGTAAAAAACAAGTTAAAGATGAAAAAGAATTTGCAGTTTTTCAAGTAGACAAAAACTTCTATAACATTATAAAAGATGGAAAGAAAACTACTGTGTATATGGATGTAAAAGCATATATTAAGGATAATCGCATTATGCTACCTGTTAGATATGCAGCCTATACTCTTGGGTTTAATGTAGAATATGATGATAGTAAGAGAGAGGCTATTTTTTCAAATAAAGAAAATACAGCCTTACCTAAAAAAACTCTAAGATTAAATATAGATACTGGTGTTATGAAAGATAGTCAAGGAAACATTTATCATTCTGACACTAAACCTGTAATTATAAATGGAAGAATTCACGCATCTATTTCCAATATAGCTAAAGCTTTTAATGCAAGCTGTGGGGATATAAGAGATGAAAAAGATCAAAGTATAGAATGGGATAATAGCAGAAAGGCAGTTTATGTCTTCAAGAATATAAAGTAAGAAAAGGAGAGAATTATGAAGAAAAAAAGATTAGGGGTAGCCTTAGTGCTACTCCTTTTACTATTCAGTATGCCAAGCATATCCATAGCTAAGAGCAATGAAAATGAAATAAAAAATCAGTCAAATGATATTTATTTGCCAGAAAAAAGTAAAGAATTAGAAAGCTTATTTGATGAAGATGTATATGAACCATCTAATGAGAGTCAGAAAATTCCTTATCAGGAAGTGCCGAAAATACAAGAAAATAACATAAAAAATGAGCAAGTAGATAAAAAAGAAAAGCCATCCAAACTTGTTAAAGGTGGCAATACTAAAGCAATTAATCCATTAGCTACAAAAGAAAATAAGGCAAGAGGAACAGTTATAGAAAATGTAGATAAAAATGGACAGGATATTACACCGAAAGTAGAAGATCAAATATCAAGAGATGAAAAAAAGGAAAATCCAATAGATGTTAGACAATTTTTAACCTTTCAAACAAAGAGTGGAAAAACTATGCACCTCATTGTAGATCATTCGGAAAATCAAGAAAATGTACAATTACTAACAGAAGTTGGAGAACAAGATCTACTAAATATGATTGAAGGAGAAAGTGAAGTAAAGCCAAAAGAAGAAGTAGTGAAAAAAGAAGAACCGGTGGAGGAAAAACCGAAGAAAGAGGAGAAAGAAGAAAAGAAATCAGGGATAGGACTTTATTTATTTATGGGTTTAATTATTGTTGGTGTAATGGGTGCAGGATATTACTTCAAAATCTATAAAAAAAATGAAGAAGCAAGTTTTGAAGATGAGCAAGATTATAATGAATTAGAAGATGATTATGAATCTGAAGGGGAGGATTATGATCTTGAAGATAAGGAAGATACAGAAATTATTCCAGATGAAGATGAATTTTAATCTTCTCAATGATTTAAACAGTAGATTAAGGACAACAATAAACTCAATTATCGTGTAAATTTATAAACATACGATAGAAAAGTACAATTAGAATTCTTGAACTTTAATAAAAAAAAGACGAACAAAACGACAGCCCAAACTTAATATAAAAGGAAAGCTAAGTATAAATGATTGATTGTATAATTAAGAATTTGATGATATGAAATTTCTTGATAATTTTTGAAACAAATTGGGATAGAAATTCAAAGCCTTGTTGCAAAAACACTTATAAAAATATATAATATAAGTGTAAACACAACAAGGGGATGAATATAATGAATTATAGAAAGCAAATTGAAATACATCTAAAAGAATCAGGTGGTATTATAACATCTGCTTATTGCAGAGAGAATAACATACCTACAGTATATTTAAGTAGACTAGCAAAAGAGGGAAAATTGTTTAGAGTTCAAAAAGGAATATATATTATTGAAGATGGTGATTTCGATGAGTACTATTTTTTCCAATATCAGTATAGAAAGGCGATATTTTCCTATGAGACAGCTTTGTTTCTACTTGGGGTAACGGACAAAATTCCATGGAGAATAGATGTTACAGTATACAATGGATATAAATTTAATGAGAAGCAAAATACACTTAATATCAATTATGTAAAAAAATCTATTTATAATCTAGGAATTATACAGAAAAAGACAATGTTTGGAAACACTGTGGATGTTTACTCCTACGAAAGAATACTTTGTGATTTTATTTCCAACAAAGAAAAAATGGATACTGAAGTTTATATAAAACTCATTCGTTCCTATTTTAAATATAAGGATAAGGATATACATTCTCTATATGAAATAGCAAGAAAAATGGGAATAGAAGATAAAGTAAGGGAAGTTATGGAGGTGGTATATGAATAAAGCAAAGTTAACCGCCATTTGTCATAATATAAGTAAAGAATCAGGACTCCCATTTAATTCAGTAATGTTATATTATTTTTTGGAAAGCATATTAAAAAAATTAGCACAGAGTAAGTATCATGAAAAATTTATTTTTAAAGGAGGTTTTCTTTTATCTAATGTAGTAGGCATAGATTCAAGAAGCACAGTAGATATAGATCTTCTTTTAAGAAATATGCATTTATCAGAAGAAAATGTATTAAAAATAATACAAGAATTACTAGAAGCAAGTCATTCAGATGATATATCCTATAAAGTACATGGAATAAGTACAATCAAGGAAGATGACCAGTATGGAGGGTTTCGTGTAAGTATACTTTGTAGGATGGAGAATATAAGACAAATTGTACCTCTTGATATTGCAACAGGTGATGTTATCACACCACATCCCATAGATTATAAATATATAAGTGCTTTTGGGCAAGAAGATATTTTAATTAAAGCCTATCCTATTGAAACAATTGTGGCAGAAAAAATTCAAACAATATACTCTAGGGGGTTTTTAAATAGTAGAAGTAAGGATTACTATGATCTTTATATAATTTATAAATTAAAAGATAAAGAAATTGATACCAAGATATTAAAAGAAGCATGTATTAGAACCTTTGATTATAGAAAAACGGAATTTGATATAGATAAAATCATAAGTTTAATGAGAATGCTAAAAACGGATCAAGCTTTTTTATACAGATGGAATTCTTATTCGAAGAAAAATCTTTATGCTAGAGACATAAAGTTTGAAGATGTAATAGATAATGGAATAAATATTATAGAAAAAATAAAAAATCAGTAGAGCTATAAAAAGATGAGGGATTGAAAATTTAATCTCTCATTTTTTTTATTAAAAAACTAAAGGAGGAAAAATGAAATTAGTAATCGCAGAAAAACCAAGTGTTGCAGCATCAATAGCAAAAGTTATAGGAGCAAAAAATAGAAATAATGGATATTATGAGGGAAATGGATACATTGTTTCATGGTGTGTTGGGCATTTAGTACAAATGGCAAATCCTGATGTGTATGATGGAAGATATAAGAAGTGGAGAATTGAAGATTTACCTATTATCCCAAAAGAATACAAGTATGAGGTAACGAAGACAACTAAAAAACAGTTTAATATTCTTAAAAGGCTAATGAATAGTAATGAAGTTGACACCATTATTAATGCTTGTGATGCTGGTAGAGAAGGAGAAGCTATCTTTAGACTTGTATATATGATGGTAAATTGTAAGAAGAAAATGAAACGTCTTTGGATTTCCTCAATGGAAGACTCTTCCATAAAAGAAGGATTTAGCAACTTAAAAGATGGAAGTAACTATGATAATCTTTTTGATTCAGCTAAGGCTCGTGCCATAGCTGATTGGCTTGTTGGAATGAACATAAGTAGACTTTACTCCTGTCTATATAATGAAAATTATAGTGTAGGCAGAGTACAAACACCAACTTTATCAATGATTGTGAATAGAGATGATGAGATAAATAGTTTTAAAAAAGAAAAATATTATACAGTGGAGATTTCCATGAATGGATTTACACTGTCGACAGATAGAATTGATGACAAGATAGTGGCAGAGCAGCTTAAAAATTTAATCGGAGAAAAAATTGAAATAACCGATGTAATTAAAAAAGAAAAGATTACAAAGCCTAATCTGCCCTTTGATCTAACAACACTTCAAAGAGAATGTAATAAGTATTTTGGATACAGTGCAAAACAAACCCTAGATTATGCCCAAAGCCTGTATGAAAAGAAGTATATTACCTATCCACGAACAGATTCAAGATATTTGACAGTAGACATGATAGAAAGCACTGTAAATAATATTATAGGGAAAAATGATTTTGACACAGAAAGAATTAAGGTAGTTTTTAATTCTAAAAAAGTTACAGATCATCATGCAATAATTCCAACGATAAGTTCATTAAATAAGGATATTTCAAATCTCCCGGAAAGTGAAGCCAAAGTATATAGACTTATAACAAATAAACTCTATGCAAGTTTTGGATATCCTCTTGTAGAAAATACAACAAAGATAGTGGCTGAATTTGACGGGTTTGAATTTATAAACACTTATAAAATAATTGCTGAAGAAGGATTTACAAAATATTTAGAAGAATATAAATCAAAGAAGAAAGAAGATATACAACTTCCTGATGTAAAAATAGGAGATTTTTTATATATTGAAAATAAAGATATAAAAGAAAAGTATACAAATCCACCTAAACACTTCACTGAAGACACACTCTTAAAAGCAATGGAAATAGCTGGGAATGATGAATTAGTTAAGGATGTTGAAGTTGAGAGAAAAGGACTTGGTACTCCTGCTACAAGAGCGGGAATAATAGAAAATTTGATATACAAAGGTTATATAAAAAGAGAAAAGAAAAACCTAATATCAACTAGAAAGGGATTAAACCTAGTTACTATAGTTATAGATGAGTTTAAATCTCCAAAGACAACAGCAAAATGGGAAATGAGATTAAGTGATATAGCAAAGGGTAAGGAATATAAAGAGAATTTTTTAAAAGAAATTGAAGAAGAAATAAAAAATACTATATGTAAATATTATAAGTAAATTGATTATAAAAACTTGAATATAATTATAGGAATGAAGAAAGGAATGATTTATGAAAGAAATAGGGTATAATATAAGTGATAAAAGAGTAGGCATTAGGAAATTTGCTTATTTGACATTACTATAAATATACGTTATACTCTTATCAGATAAAGATGGTGTCCCGCTACCGTTAAAGGTGGAGCATTAAAGAAGGTGTATCACTACCTACATCCCAAAGGTAAAATATTAAAGCAAGCAGAGAGGATTAAACCTCTCTGTTTTTTTAGGAGAAAACAATGGTAGAAGTTATAAAATATGGATTTTATACTGTAAACTCTGATTACCTTGAATATCTAAATAAAGTAGATTCAGAAGTTTATTATAATACATCGTATAGAAACAGTATAAAACCATTTGTTGGAATTATTGTTGGTATAGAAAATTATAATTATTTTATTCCAATTTCTTCTGCAAAGGAAAACGCAAAAAATGAAAGAATGTTTCTGATGAGCATTTTTTAATTTATGAAGTGATCGATAATAGTATTACTATAGATGGAGATATCTACAAATATTATTCTGATAAAGAAAAATTGCACATATTATCTATATTGGATATTAAGAAAATGATTCCTGTACCGACTGATTGTTATGAAAGAATTGATTTTAACGAACTTGAAGATATCAGATATAAAGACTTATTTCAAAAAGAATATGCTTTTTGTTTAAAAATAAAAACAAAGATCTTGATAAAGGTAGAAAAAATATACAAAAATCAAAAGAAAACAGGAATTATAAGAAGAGCAAATTGCAATTTTTCAAAGTTAGAAAAAGCAATGTTGTGTTGGAAGTAATAAAATAAAGGCAGTTAAAGTGATTAGAAAAGTAAAAAATTCTAATCGTTTTTTTATTGCAATAAAAAGATAGCGTAAATGATATTTTAAAGTTATCTTTTGCTT
>NZ_JAMXSL010000043.1:0-16536 GCF_026131715.1 Anaerococcus sp. NML200537
AAAATATATTAGATGGTACAATGAGGATAGGATTAAAACAAAATTAAACGGAATGTCCCCTGTTATGTACAGATTACATTCCGCTTAAAATATTATTAAATTATTCCGTGTTTACGGGTTCAGGTCATTTAGTGAGAACGTTTTTTACAAAACCCATTAAAATATCTAAAACTATATTCATAACTCCCCCTAGATATTAAATTCTTCTTTAACCTTTTTAAGGTCCTCAAGGTTTTCTACTTTTTCCAATGCAGCTATAACATCTTCATCACACAAGATTTCTGACAACTTGCCTATGTTTTCAAGGTGTTTTTCTGGGTCAACGCTTGCAACTGTAAAAAACAACTTTGCATCCTTATCCCTATCATCCTCATCAAAAACTACAGCTTTTTTTACTTTCATAAAAGCTATAGCGGTATCGTTTACCCCTTCTGCACATTCCTGACAATGTGGCATAGCCACTCCTGGAACTAAAACTATGTAAGGTCCGTATTTCTCAACGGTATCTATTACCTGTTGTGGGTATCTCTCATCAACAATATTTTTCTCAATCAACTTCTCACATGACTTTCTGATAGCTTCTTCCCAAGAATCAAACTCATCACAAAAATCATATAAACCTTTTTCGATTATTTCGTCAAACATAATTTCCTCTTCTATTTTAAGCCAAGATTAAAGGATAACCTTTAATCTCAGCCTACTTTGATCTTTCTCCTATAGTATCGACTTAAATGGTACGTTTCTTGGATTTTCAAATGCATCTTCAAATCCTGGTCTATACCTATATTCAAGCTCATCCTTCATTGTTGGCCATACATACTTGCCACCGACATCCCAAATATATGGTTTAAACTTATATTTTGACCTGTCTTTTCTGTAGTTCCATAGGTATTTGATCTCTTTTGGATCTGCCTTAAAGTTTGTCCAAACATCGTGGTGGATTGGAATAACTACTTCACATCCAACTGATTCAGCCATTCTTAAGATATCAATAGAGGTCATCTTATCTTGGTTTCCTACAGGGTTATCTCCATAAGAACCAAAGGCTATATCTATGTCATATTTCTTTCCAACTTCTGCATAACCAATTGAGAAATGTGAATCACCTGTGTGATATACTGTTCCTGCTGGCATTTGGATTAAATAGTTAACTGCCTTTTCATCCATATTTGTTGGGCAAACACCTTCTATATCTTCTCCAACTTCTGTAGTCACTAAGCAAGTCCTATCGAAAGAATCAAGGGCAATTATTGTTGTATCCTTAATCTTTATTTCATCGCCAGGTTTAACAGTTATACATCTTTCTTCTGGTACTCCATATGATAGCCATTTCTTAACTGATTCTTTTGGACCTATGAAAGGAACATCATCAGCACAATTTTTAAGTACAGCTGCAGCGAAGAATGGATCGATATGATCGTTATGATAGTGTGTAGATAAAACTGCATCTACTTTAGTAACTGCGAATGGATCATAAACTATAGGATTTGCTCTTAGGTTTGGTTGTAAAGCCTTGCCACCAGTCATATTTCTCATTTGGTGATAAGGAGCCATTTCCTTTACTTTTTTAGTTCTTTTACCATTACCAAACCATAGGTCAATTGCTATATTGGTGTTATTTTCTGTCTTAAACCAAATACCTGTACAACCTATCCACCACATAGCAAAGGTTCCCTTTTCTACTATTTCTTCATCAATTTCTTCATTTAACCATGTTCCCCACTCAGGAAAAGCACCCAAAATCCACTTTTCTCTGGTAATTTCATCAATTTGACTCATGTTGCCTCCTCATTAAAATATATAATAACTTTCTATCTGATATTATAATATAACATCCTATATGATTGGTCAAGCATAAATCTGTCCTATTTCATTATATTTTACGAATTATTTGATTGTTCTTAGATAAATTGTATGAATATTTCTTAATTTCCAAATATACATAAAAAATAACGGTCGAAAAGGTCAGTATTATCTGACCGTTCCCTGTCTTTATATGATTTTTTTTACTCTTTAAACATAATTATATGATTTTTTTGATTTTTCAATTGAAAAGCAATATCATATAGGTAGATAAATAAAAGAGGTATTTATGAAAATAAAAAAATCAATTGTGGATAGGCGCAGGGATAATATCCTAGCTTATATTAAAAATAAAGAAGAAGTAACTACCCAAGAACTAGTAGATGAGTTCGATGTATCTGAAATCACTATTAGAAGGGACTTAAACTTCCTCCAATCTATAGGAAGAATCGACAGGTTTTATGGTGGTGCTAAGGTAAATACCAAAGAAGATCCTCAAGACCTAATTGTAGAAGAAAAAAAGGAAAGAATAGCTCAGAAATGCGCCGAATTTATTAATGAATATGATGATATATTTATAAATTCATCATCTACCGCCCTTCTTGTTTTAAAATACCTAAAGAACAAGAGAATTAATGTTATTACTAACAATGGCAAGGCCCTTAATCTTGACCTAGATCCTCACGTAACTGTAACCCTAACTGGGGGTAAGATTTCTTATCCTAAAAACGCCCTAACCGGTCCCTTTACTATTAACAACCTTAAAAATCTTGCATCTGATATTACAATTATAGGTATTTCAGGTGTTACTCCTGACGGAAAACTTACAACTTCTCTTATGGATGAGGTTGAGATTAATCAGTATATGATCAATGAATCTACTAGCAAAAACATCCTTGTGTGTGATTCTTCCAAGTTTTCTAAGCTTGCTAATTTTAAAATCGGAGATATAGATAAGATTGACCTAGTGATTACCGATGATGAAATAGAAAGAAAAACTATCGAAATGCTTGAAAAACATGATGTTAAGTTAATTATTGTTTAAGTATTTAAAAAAGCCATTGGAGAATTTAAAATTCCCGCAATAGCTTTTTTCTTATTTATTATATTTTTCCCTATCAAGCTTACCTTCACTTGCTGCAACAATTACTGCTGAGGAGGCTGCTGCTGTGACGTTTGTAGCAGTCCTTCCCATATCTGCTAAAGATGAGATTGGAGCTAGGATTACTACCATTTCTATCGGTAGGCCCATGGCTGCAAAGACTGCTGTTGTAGAAATTGTGGCTGTGCCTGGAACTCCTACTGTGCCTAGGGACACAAGAAGGGCTACTATTATAAGGCTAGCGTAATTTGATATTCCCCAACCTAGGTCTAATACATTGGCTGTAAGGACTGCTGTCATTACTGGCCAAAAGCCCGCACAACCTGGCATACCCATGGTTGCTCCAACTGGGGCTACAAAGGATGCTATTTCTTCTGCGACACCTTGTTCTTCTTCAAGATTTGCGACATTGGCAGGAATTGTTCCTACTGATGACTGGGTGGTGAAGGCTATGGTTTGGACTGGGAAGTGCTTTTTGAAAAAGTGGACTGGGTTTACCTTAGCAAAGATGCTTAAAAGGGCACCGGTTGTTACAAAGGAATGAATCCCACTTGCCAGATAAGTTAGGATTAGGATAAAGACTAAAGGCTTGATAGCTGTGTAGTCTATCCTTGCTACAGCCCTTGCTATTAAGGAAAGAACCGCATATGGGGTAAAGTCTGTGACAAAGCCGATTAGCTTATTAATCACTGCTGAAAATGATTCGATAAAGGCTACAAAAGGCTTGGTTTCCTCTTCCTTACCGTGTTCGATTAATTGTAAAACAGCTAGACCGATTAAAACAGCAAAGACAATTATTGGAATTACCCTACCATTTCCTGCATCATCTATAATGTTTTTTGGGAAAAATCCTACCACTGCTTCGGCAAAGCTTGGTACTTCCTTGGCTTCTGCCGCTTCTGGCAAAGGAATATTTGCCCCACTTCCGATTGAAAAACTAAGAGCTAAAATTAGACCAATTAAGGAACCTAATATATTGTGAAGACTTAAGATTCCAACTGTCTTTAGACCCAAGCTCTTAAGCTTGGCTAGGTTTTCGCTTGATACCACCACCTTTATAACAGATGTCAAAAGTAATGGAATTACAAGGGCAAAGAGGAGGTTGGCATAGATTTCTCCAAAGATTCCTACAAGCTCAGTTTCTCCCTTAAAGATAAATCCTACTCCTAGACCTAGGATTGAACCTAAAATTACCCTTGTGGAAAATTTTGATCCACGTTTTTTAAGTAGACTTAGGCCAAAAAACAAAGCCAAGACTACTGCTACTGCTAAATATTTCATATATCACCTTTCTATAAATTCACCTCTCAATGGAGGATTATTGCAACAAACCATCATAAATTGAGTAAAAAAAATCCCGTCCCCAAATAAAGGACGAGTGCAATCGTGTTTCCACCTTAATTCCTTTTCTATAATCAGAAAAGCTCATGGGAGTCAAATAACTCCGCTCGCTATAACAGGCGAACCTGTGATAAGCTACTATTTTCGCCTACCCGACTCAAAGATGCATAAATATATTGCTCATATAGTTATCTCAGCTACCTAACTTTCTCTGTAATACTCGCTTATATATTCTCTTCTTTTTCATGTCAATTTATTATATTTAGATTATACAAGACCTAGTAAATTAATCAAGATTAACTTTTACTTAAAAATTAAAAAATCTATATAAATATATTTATATACAAACATATTATAAATACCAAGATAAGAATACGAATAAAAGATGAATATAAACACTTTAGGAAAAGAAAAAATCGAAAGTGCAAAGTCCTTTATCCTGATATTGCCACACCTAAGAATCTACTAAATTTAAAAAAGGAAATTAATATATATACAAAAATCTTTGACCCGAATGAATAATGAGAGTAGAGTTTTAAATATTTATAAAATATACATAGATAAAAGGAAGGTTAGTATGAAAAACAAAAAACTTTATTCATCCCTATTGGCTTTGGCTTTAGTCCTAAGTCTTTCGGCTTGTGGATCCAATTCAAATTCTACAAACGATGCGGGAAATGGGGCAAGTGGACAAGAGGAAAACAAGGATGCCCAACCTTTAGAGGATGGTCAAAAAGAAAATCTTGATGATTTTGAAAAGCAGACAGCTGATGATACCATAGTTTTGGGTGTTAGCACTATTAATGGAGACTTCATCCAAGGCTACAATAATGACGCTAATGATGTAAATGTTAGAAAGTTTATGGGTATTGAAGGAAATAATGGCTATAATTGTTATGTTATAGATGAATATGGTCAGTTCCAAACAAATACCGCAGCCCTAGAAAAAGAACCTGAGCTCATCAAGAATGAAGATGGGTCTATGACCACCAAATACACAATCAAAAAAGATTTGAAATGGTCAGATGGCGAGCCTATTACAGCTGATGATTATCTTTTTGGAATCCTACTAGAATCTGATAAAGACTTTAACACTCTTACAGGCTCTTTAAATGTTGGTGGTGATTCTCTTAAGGGATTCGAGGCTTTCAAAAAGGGTGATACAGACTCATTTGAAGGTCTAGAAAAGATTGATGATTATACTTTCTCTATCACAGTTGATGCTTCACAATTACCATATTTTGAAGCCCAAGCCTTATCTAATGCAGGCCCAACACCTCTTCACTATATTGGTCAAAACTTGGCTGTATCAAAAGATGGCAAGAAACTTGTTGTTAAAGAAGGTTACCAAGTGACTGACAAGGACAAAGAAAATTACAATAAATCTATAGATAATCAAATTGCCCTCCTAAAAGAAAACTTTGACAAAGACAATGAAGGAGAGGATAAGGAAAGCGAAGATTACAAAAAAGCTAAAGAAGAATTAGATCAAAAAGAAAAAGACCTCGAAGCTCGTAAAAGCGGAGATGTTGACCCAACTAGACTTCTAATTGAAGAAGCCATGATAAAAGAAACAAGCGATTACAGATTTAATCCTGCAGTAACTTGCGGTCCTTACAAGTTCAATAAATTTGAAAATAACATGGTTAAACTTGACCTTAATGAGAATTACCAAGGCAATTTCAAAGGCCAAAAAGCTAGCATACCTCACATCATAGTTCAATTGGTTAATAGAAATATAGGACCAGACCTACTAGAAAATGGCGACATCGACATTTGGGAAGCTGAAACTGATGGCGGAAAAATTGCCCAACTCAAAAAAGCACAAGAGGCTGGAAAAATAGGCTTATCTTCTTATGAAAGAAATGGTTATGGAAATATAATCTTTTTAACAGACAGAGGAGCAACTAAATACAAAGAAGTAAGACAAGCTATAGCAAGCTTAATGGACAGGAACGAATTTGTTCAAGCCTTCCTAGGTGGTTATGGTGTAGTAACAAATGGTATGTATGGCCAAAGCCAATGGATGTATAAGGAAAGAGGAGCAGATTTACAAGAAAAACTTACAAACTGGGTTTTAAATATTGATAAGGCAAATGAATTATTAGACAAAACTCCTTACAAGTTCGAAAAAGACGGCAAGAGTCCATGGGATAAGGCAAAAGCACTAGATGAATTTAACAAAAACCAAGATGGCTTCGACTATTATAGGTATGACGAAAATGGAAACAAGCTCGTTGTTAACCAATATGGAGCAGAACAATCACCAATTACAACCCTAATATCAAACCAACTTCCTCCAAATGCTAAGCAAGCTGGTATGGAATATAATGTGACAGCAGGCTCATTCTCAACCCTAATGGATTATTTGAGTTTCCCAAAAGAAGATGCACAATATACAGCTTTTTCAATGGCTTCAGACTTTGCTACACCATTTGACCCATGGTTCTACTACTCATCAGAAGGACCATTTAACAGAAGCAAGGTCAACGATTCAAAAGCAGATGAAGTAACTGCAAGTTTAAGAAAAACAGATCCATCTGACAAAGAAGGCTACCTAGATAAGTGGGAAGAATTCCAAAAATGGTATAACGACTACCTACCAGAAATCCCACTATATTCAAATGTATTCCACACAGGATATTCAAACAGGATTAAGGGCTTTGATGTCATCACACCAGTATGGCAAGCATGTGACCAAATCAACGCAATGACAATCGAAAAATAAAATTTATTATAAAAAGACGAGGACATTTTCATTCCTCGTCTTTTTTCTATCTTAGACTTTTTAAAGATCCGTCAATATTATTAATGATTTAAAATCTTAGCTATCTTATTATTCTGGTTTTTTCTTGATTGCTCCAAGGATTAGGCCTCCGGCTACAGCACCTATTACTACTGCACCTACAAAGAGTAGGGCTTGGTTTAGGCTTGACATTGCTGGAAGGATGAAGATTCCTCCGTGTGGGGCTGGAGCGCTTACTCCGAAATATCCTACTATAGCGCCAGCTAGGGCTGATCCTGCTATACATGATGGAAGGACTGTTTGTGGCTCTGCTGCCGCAAATGGGATTGCTCCTTCTGTGATGAAGGATGCGCCTAGGATATAGTTAGTAATTGTTGTCTTCTTTTGTTCTTCATTGAATTTGTTTTTGAAGAAAGTTGTAGCAAAAGCTATGGCAATTGGTGGGACCATGCCGCCTACCATTACAGCTGCCATAAAGGTTCCAATTCCTGTATCTGTGAAGGCTCCGATTGCAAAGGCGTAGGCTGCCTTGTTGATTGGACCACCCATGTCTGCTGCCATCATTGCTGCAAGGAGGGCACCAAGGATTACCATGTTTGCTCCGCCAAGTCCTGTTAGCCAGTTATTGATAGCTGTGTTTATTCCAGTAAAAATTGGATCTATTACAAAGAACATGATTGCCCCAACTATAAATAGACCAAGAACTGGGTAGATGAGCATTGGTTTTAGGCCTTCTACAGCCTTTGGTAGGTTTTTACAAGCTTTCTTCAGAAAGTTTACTACATAACCAGCTATGAAACCTCCGATTAGGCCGCCAATAAAGCCTGCTCCACGACTCGCCATAAGTCCTGCAACCATACCTGGCATTAGGCCTGGTCTATCAGCTATTGAGTAGGCAATGTAGCCTGCTAGGATTGGAATTAAGAAATTGAAGGCATCGCCACCAAGTCCGTTTAGGAAGGTGAAGGCCACTGATTCATTTCCTGCAAATCTTTCTATTAGGAAGGAGATTGCCATTAAAATTCCACCACCGATTACAAATGGTAGCATGTGGCTAATACCATTCATGAGGTCGCCGTAAATTTTTTGTCCTAGGGATTGGCCCTCTTCGGCGTATTCTTGGCTGTTTGCTCCTTCTTCGTGGTAGATGTTGGCCTTGCCTGCTAGGGCCTGGTCAATTAACTCATCTGCCTTTCTAATACCATCTGATACTGGTCTTTGTATTAGCTTTTTGCCGTTAAATCTGGCTGTTTCTACCTTTTTATCTGCTGCAATTATTATAACATCAGCCGCATCTATTTCTGCTTGGGTAAGTCTATTTTTGATTCCATCAGATCCATTTGTTTCTACCTTGATATTTGCTCCCTTGGCCTTTGCTGCCTTTTCTAGGGCTTCTTGGGCCATGTAGGTGTGGGCAATACCATTTGGGCAAGCTGTTACAGCTAGGATATTGCAAGCTTTTTTATCAGCTGGAGAAGCTTCAACGACTTCTTCTTTTTTAGCTTCTGAATATTTTTCGATTACCTTATAGACATCATCAGGATTTTCTACCTTCTTAAGGTCAGCGATAAAGCCATCTTTCATTATCATCTTTGATAATACTGCAAGTGTTGCAACATGGAGGTTATTTTCCCCATCTGGAGCTGCTATTGCAAAAAATATTTCTGTCGCCTCCCCATCAAGGGCATCGTAATCAAGTCCTCCGATTTTTCTAGCAAAGAGAACTGCAGGTTCTATTACTGTTGCGTTTTTGCTGTGAGGGATGGCTACTGATTCTCCAAGAGCTGTTGAGCCTTGGGCTTCTCTTTCTCTAAGGCCAGCTGCAAAGTCTTCTGCACTTTTTACATAGCCTTTTTCAAAAAACTTTGCTGCGATTTCATCGATAGCAGCTTCCTTACTGTCTGCTTTTAAGTCTAGGATCATCAGATCCTTTTTGAGTAAATCTCTAATTTCCAATTTCTTCTACCTCTACTTCCCTTAAAATATTGTTAATCATTGTCCTTTCAGCTATATCAGGACTAAATGCTGTTGCACTTCCACAGGCTGCTGCAAGCTTATAGGCATCTGTCTTATCGTAAGCATTTACAAGTCCGTAGACGAAGCCTCCCACCATACTATCTCCAGAACCTACTGAATTTACAAGCTTTCCTTTGATAGGCTTAGCCCTTAGGGCGATTTTATCATCTACAAATATAGACCCTTCCGCTCCTAGAGAAACTATTACATTTTGCGCCCCAAGCTGGTTGAGCTTTTTGGCGTATTTTACCATATTTTCATCAGTGATTTCTGTTTCAAAAATCTTTCCAAGCTCTTCCTTGTTAGGCTTAATTAGAAGTGGCTTGTATTTTAGGTAGTCTAAAACCCTCTTGTCAGCTATATCTATGGTAAATCTTGCCCCTGTAGCCTCTATGACCTTTTTATAAAAATCTTCATCAAGGCTATAAGGAAGGGAACCCGAGATAACTATAATATCATCTCCACTAATTTCCTTAAGGCTTGCAAAAAATTCTTCCACTTCTCCCTTGGAAATGTTTGGGCCCTTGGCATTGATTTCTGTTTCGTGGTCATATTTTAATTTGACATTGATCCTTGAATTGTCTGCAATCCTTACAAATTTTTCCTTAAGACCCAAGTCTCTTACACCACTTGCTATATATTCTCCAATAAAACCACCCACAAAGCCCAGATTGATTGGGTCTTCTCCGAGGTTTTTGAGGATTTTACTTGCCATAATCCCCTTGCCACCAGGATATTTTTCATCTTCATAAGCCCTGATTGTGGCCCCATCGCTAAACTTATCAAATCTCATGATATAGTCAATTGATGGATTTGTCGTAATTGTGTAAATCATCCTTCCTCCCTTATTAGTTCTACATCTTCCCTTTTTGCTATCCTTGCGAAGTACTTGATATTTTCCTTAGAAGAATCTGCCAAGACATAGGCCCTAGTCGAATTTTCTATTGCCTTTGCCTTAACTACAGCCTCATTAATATCTGCTGTATAAAAGCCCTCCTCATCATAACCATTGGCCCCAATAAAGGCTAGGTCAAAATTGTAAGAGCTTATGGATTCTAAGGTCTTAATCCCAGTTATCACCATTGTTGAAGGCTTTATCTCCCCTTCTAGAATGAGGGTTGGGATATTTTTAGAAATCAGCTTTTCTACATGCATAAGGCCATTTGTTACTATCTTTATATCCATTGTCATATCCAGATAGTCAAGGATTTGATGGCAGGTAGAACCAGCATCTAAATAAATAAATTTGGCATCTCCTATAAGGCCTGAAACCTTTTTGGCAATTGCTGCCTTCTCCTTGGTGTGGACCCTTTCATTGTCAAGATAATTTAGCTCGCTAGGATTGATATTAAGAACTGCACCTCCATGCACTCTTCTTATCTTGCCTTGCTTTTGTAAATAATCTAGGTCACGCCTAAGAGTCGATTCGCTTACCTTAAGCTTTTCAGTTAGGACCTTATTTGATACCTTCTCCTCTTTGTTGAGGGTTGAAATTATAAGATCTAATCTTTTTTCTAATATCATGTTAATATTATAACATCAAATTCATTCAAAGTCAATCAAAAACAATCATAACTTCTCAAAAATTGACTAATTTTAGAAAAGAATTATAATTATAAAAAGCTTACAAATATTGATTTGATATGATAAGGAGATATGATGAAAGAACTAGAAGAAAGAATTCTCAAAGACGGAATTGTTATTGGTCCAAACATACTAAAGGTAGATTCATTTTTAAACCAACAGATAGATGCCAAACTTATACATAAAATGGGGGAAGAGTTTGCTGCCTACTTTAAAGACAAAAACATCGATAAGGTCCTAACTGTTGAATCATCTGGTATAGCTCCAGCCCTTGCTACAGCCCTAGAACTAGAAGTAAACTGTGTTTTTGCAAGAAAAAAACAATCTCTCACAACAAGTGAAGATGTCTACCACTCAAGCGTATATTCATTTACCAAACAAGTCACAAATGAGCTAATAGTAGACAAAAACTTCTTAAAAGAAGGAGAAAACATCCTCATGATCGATGACTTCCTAGCTAATGGCCAAGCAGCCAAAGGCATGGTAGCCCTATGTAGACAAGCAGGCGCCAACCCTGTAGGCCTAGGTATAGTTGTAGAAAAATCATTCTCAGATGGTAGGGCCCTTGTAGAAGAAATGGGCGTAGATATCTATTCTCTAGCAAGAATTGCAAAACTAGAAGAAGGCAAAATTACCTTTGTAGAAGAATAAAAAATAAAAGCTGGTAAGAGAAATAACCTTAACCAGCTTTTTTGTGTTTAAATATATAAATATGATATAATAAACTTGCCTAACATCCTATATTATTTAGGTGGAGGGAGGTGAAATCTATGATGGATTCCATACTTTGGGAAAATTTCTATTTTCCATTGTTTGTAGGTCTAATATTGCTTTTAGTAAGCAAGATTTTAGATTCTATGGACAAATAATCAAAAAGACCCCAGTCATCACCTGGGGTCTTTTCTAGTGAAATCTAATCACGAATTCCATACTTTGCTTTGTAAGAGGTGGCTTCTCTTATCTTTATTATATAACAAATCCCACATTTTTCAAGCTTATCTATTTGTCCCCACCTAGCAAATTATGATATAATATATTTGCCTAACACTCTATTTTATTTAGGTGGAGGGAGGTGAGTTATAATGCTAACTCTTATACTTTGGGAAAATTTCTATTTTCCATTGTTCGTGGGACTAATCCTGCTTTTTGTAAGCAAGTATTGGGATTCTATGAACAAATAATAACAAAAAATACCCCAGATTGCAGCTGGGGTATTTTTTAGTGAGTTATATCACTACTCTTATACTTTGCTTTGTAAGAGGTGGCTTCTCTTGATATTATTATATAACAAATCCCTTGTTTTTCAACATTAATTTTCTTATCTAATCTTTTCTATAATCCTTGACCTTGTTTCAAATTCATCGTTTGTGCCTGAGATTGAATTATTTTTCCTAGCAAGGTCTGACATTTGGTCTAGGACTTCTTTGGCCTTGTCTAAATCGCCAGTTTTTTCTTCTAATTTATCTATGCCTTCTGCCTTATATCTTCTAAGGCCTGAGTCAAATTCGTCATATTTTACCTTATAGGTGTCAGATCCTTCTTTTAATTTTAAAGCTCCTGCTCTTAGGTCCAGGATTCCTTTATTTAGGTCGTTTAGGCCTTGGGTCATTGGATTTAAGGCCTTGTCATTTATAGATGTTAGGTCTTTTAGGGCCTTAGATCTTTCATTAAATTCACTTAGGCCACCTGCCAATTGTTCTGATCCTGTCTTTAATTCTTCTGATTTTGAATCAAGAAGATTTAAGGCTTGGGCAAGTTTTTCTACACCTTCCTTATTCCTGCTGGTGCCTGCTGCTAATTTCTCGGAACCTGCCTTTAATTTAGAAAGTCCCTGGTCTAATTGGTCGAAGGCCTCAGCTAATTTCATCAAGTCGCTTTTTTCTAAGCCTTGGTCAAGCTTGGCAAGTCCTGCTCCTAGGGCCTCTGATGCCTGGTTTAACTCTTGCTTAGAAGCATTTACTTGACTAGCCATTTCTGCTAAGCCTTGATTTAATTTGCCTAAACCTGATGAAAGGTCATTTGAAGATTTACTTAATTGATTTAAACCAGCTGAGATACTGGCATTTGCCTTGGCACTTGCAGCAAGATTTGTAGCATCTTTATAAAGTCCACTTTGGATGGCCCTTAGGCTTTCAATCTCCCCTGTCAAGGATCCGTCTTGGTTTTTCCCCTCTAGACTTACTATTTGATTTTCAAGAGCAGACGCCTTTTCATTTATACTTGCTAGGGCTGCTTGGCTAGATGGGGCATTTTGGCTTGCCTCATTTAGTTTTTCAAGACCTCCCGCAAGACTAGCTTGAGACTTGCTTGCCTCTTCTAAGCCAGCACTTAACTTATTTAAGGACTCAGCCATAGGATCTATTTTTTGGCTAAAGTCATCGATTCCTGCCTTTAGGTCCTTAATGCCCTTAGCAAATTCTGCCAAATCATTTCCATCAGATCCCTCAGATATTTTTTCTTTCATACTTACAAGACCCTGGCTAAGCTCGTTAATTCCAGCATCTAGGTCATTTGCTCCTTGATTTAGGCCATCAGCTCCTTCCAAAAGGGCGGTCATATTTGAATTTATTTCAGCCACACCTCCTGTATATTGGCCAAGGCCTGCATTTAGCCTTGCCCCTCCATTATTTAGGGCACTTATGGCTTCTTGCATTGGGCCAATTTTTTCTGGAAGTCCTGCAAAGGCACCATTCATCTGATCAAAGCCGGCCTTTAATCTTTGGGAACCATTTGCTAGCTTATCAGCTCCACCAGCAAGATCTCCAAGGCCTTGATTTAGGCTAGCTGATCCTTGCTTAAGCTTAGCTGATGCATCGACTAGTTTGCCTGCATTTGCTGTTAATTCCCCTATCCCTTGATCAAGGTCATCAAAGGAATCTAAAGTCTTACCATCTTGGAAAATTTCATTAGTAATTACAAGATAGGCCTCGCTTGGCTTGAAATTTTCAACTTCCATTTCAATTTCAATCTCATCTTTAAACTTATCGAGCTTATCGTTATCAAGGATTCCATCGAAATTATCCCTCATTCCAGGTGTTAGGATGCCTGTAACTATCTGGTTTTTGCCATCTTTTATAATCTTTGCAGAATCAGCCTTAATATTTTTAACCTGGTCATCAGCAAAGGTCATCTCACTTGCAACTAGGTAAGGTGAATAGATAATTTTTCCTGACTTAAGGCTAGATTTTACTTTATTATGGGCACTTATGGTGATTTTTAGCTTACCTGATTTCCCATCTAGGTCCTTATAAGTTATATCCTTACCGTCAAGTTGGTATTTTATTTCCACATCCACTGGCAAGTCCTTGTCAGTCTTACCTTGGTAATAAAAGTCTTTGACATCACTATCTATGTCAATCTGGCCATCCTTGGCCTCGATTTTCTCATCGGTCTCTAGATTTTTGATATCCTTAAGGTCTGATTTATCCTTAATCTTGGACTTCTCATCCTTATTTATCCAAACAGAAACAGTCTTATCTTTAATCTCCCCTGCTTCCTTGCTTACATAAACTGTTTCATTTTTGCTAGCCTTAGGCTCAGCAGCGTAAGCTATATTACCTCCAAGGATTGCGCTTACGCTTAAAACTGCAAGGGCCTTTGTAAATTTTTTATTCATTTTCATTTCCTTTCTTTAATCCTTTAGTAGTTTTTTCTATAAATGGAAGGGTGATTCCAATTAATGCTGGTAGGAAGATAATAATTACAAGCATTGAAATTATCGCACCTCTTGCCAAGAAAATACAAATAGTCGAAACAATCTCCATTTTTGAATAGATACCAACGCCAATTGTCGCCGCAAAAAAGGCTAGGGCTGATGTAACAATTGATTTTGAAGTTTCCCTGACTGAAAGGTCGAGGGCCTTTTCGAGATTTCTGTGCTTTTTATATTCAAAGAGGAACCTATCCATCATCAGGATTGAATAGTCAATGGTTGAACCTAATTGAACTACCCCTATAATTATCGATGTAATAAATGGGATGGTGTGGCCAAAATAAAATGGGATTCCCATATTTATAAAAATAGCTAACTCAATTGCAGCAATCAAAACTATTGGAATTGCAAGTGACTTAAAGACTAGGGCAATGATTAAAAATACCACTGCGATTGATACGATATTTACCATTTTAAAGTCCCTGTCTGATAATATTGTCAAATCCTTTGTAAGAACTGCTTCACCAGTGAGCTTGCCCTCTGGGTCATGGGATTTCACAATCTTATCTATAGCTGAAATTTGCTTATTTACCTCATCTGAGGCTGTCTGATATTTGGAATTTACCATTATCATCTGATAGCCAGCTTGCTCAAAATTCTTCTTAAGCTTATCTGGTAAATATTCGCTAGGTAGGGTTAGGCCTGTCATAGAATTTATACTAAGTACATTGTTAACCCCATCCACATTTTCAATTTCTTCAATCATGGAATTAACAGATGTCTTTGATAGGTCATCTTTTACTACTATAAAGTGGCTTGAAGCCATCTTGTAGTCCTTTTTCATCTTATTTAGCGCAACTATTGAATCCAAATCTTGAGGGAGAGACCTATCTAAGTTGTAGTAAAGGTCGGTATTCCTTGACCCGTAGATAGCTGGTAGGAACAAGAGCAAAAATACTATGAAGAGTTTCTTCCTATTTTTAATTGTAAAATTGGCTGTTCTTTCAAAACTAGGTAGGTAGACCTTGTGGTTAAACCTATTTACAAGTTTTTCTGCCATCAAAATCATTGGTGGTAAGACAACTACTGTTGAAATAAGGCCCAAAAGTACGCCCTTACTCATTACCAAGCCAATATCTTTACCAAGGCCTAATTGCATAAGTAAGAGGACCAAAAATCCTGCAAAGGTAGTAAGGGATGAGGCAAAGATAGACGCAAGGGTTGAATCAATGGCCTTGGCCATAGCCTCGTTTTTGCTTTCATTTTTCCTCTTCTTTTCTACATACCTGTGATAGAGGAAAATCGAATAGTCTGTAGTAACAGCCAGCTGCAAAACAGCTGCAATAGCCTTGGTAATATAGGAAATTTCCCCAAGGAATAAGTTGGTCCCAAAGTTATACAAAATCGCATAGCCAATATTTAGCATAAACAAAAATGGGATAATAGTTGATTCGTTGGCAAAGGATAAGACCACAAGGGCAAGTGCAACAGCAAGAGCCACATAGATTGGAGTTTCCTTATCAATCAAATCCTTAGTATCCTTAACCAAAGAAGAAATCCCGCTTAGGTATTTTTCCTTAGACTCAAGGCTCTTTATGGCATCAATAGCCTCCATAGTCCTTATAGATGAAGATGATTCAGAAAATTTAACCATAAGCAGGGTAGAATCCTCCGCATAAAAGGCATCCCTGATTTCATCTGGCAAAAATTCATTTGGAACCGTATCGCCAAGTATAGAAGACTTGGAAATTACATCCTCCACCCCATCAATCTTAAGGATTTCATTTTTAAGCACATCCGCATCATGGTCAGTCCCCTTAAGGATTAGCATGCCCGTAGCAGCATTTTTAAAATCCTTATCCAAGATTTCCTGGCCCTGGGTGGACTCTAGATCAGCTGGCAAATATGACAAGATATCATAATTGACACCAGTAGACTTATATCCTATCCAAGAAGGAATGAGCAATAAGGTCATAATAAGTAAAACTAATCTTGGATGATAGGAAATAAATTTAGATATTTTTTTCATTTCTAACTTCCTTTCTAAATTCGGACTAAATAATTCAGCCACAAGCTAAGACCTAAAGATTCTTTAAAATTGGCTTTTATGAAATATTCCTACTAGTAGAAGGCACTTAATAAGTTATGATTCATAATATATTATTTACACTTTATTAAGAAACTTAATATTGTAAATGTTTTTAAGCCATCTTTTAAGAAATAATAGGTCTTAACTTATATATCTTAAAATATATTTTTCATGTCCTGGCTATATAATACGCCCGCCAACAT
>NZ_JAMXSL010000044.1:0-16113 GCF_026131715.1 Anaerococcus sp. NML200537
GCTAATTTATTTAAACTTATTTCGCCTTCTTCGTATTCTTTTATTACTTTTTTCTTTAATTCTAAACTATATTTTTTCATTGCAGCCTCTTTTCTAGCTACAACTTTTGGGGAGTCCTACACCCCCTCACTGGTTCCCCCTAAGACCCCCTTTCGCTACACCCCCTCTGCTCCTTAGGCGGAGTGCGAAAGAGGAAGATTTTTTTCAAAAATCTTCTTTGGTATTGCGGATTACTTCGTATTTGGTTAGGCTTGTTCTTAGTGATTTAAAATCAAAAGTCCCCTAAAAATCACAATCTAGTCCAAATGTACTTTTTGTAGTTACTTGTCGTCTCAGTAGTTACAGTATTTATATTTAATTATAGCTGTCAGTGTGATTTTCTTAACGGGTACTTTCGATTTTAAATCTGCTTCATTTCCAATTGTTTATCTTTGGTCTACTTAAAATTTTTACCTATGTAGGCCTGGCTGAGCCAGGCTTTTTTTAGTAGCTTAGGCCGTAGCCTAGTTTGTATTCGTTTCCTTCTTCGTCTTTGTAGGCGTAGGTTTCTTTCATGTATTTGTGTTTGTCGTAGCCTGGGACGTCGTTTGGAGATGCGCAGATTCCGTTTTCATCTACTGCTAGGACTGCTTCGTTTTTAGGGAAAGTGAATGGTAGTTTGCCTGTTGGGGCAAATTTGCCAACTAATACATCTACTTGAGCTGGGATGAAGGTTTCGAAGTTTGCTAAGAGAACGTCTGCATATTTTTCTGCATTTTCTAATAGCCATGGCATGGTTGAGTTGACTGATACTAGAAGTTTTGCATTGTTTTTGTCTGCTAGCTTTCTGTATTCTTCTAATTTTCCTATATTTGCTACTGTTGTTTCTGTGTATTCTGAGCCGTCTAGGGCTTTATTTGTTTTTTCTTCACATAGGTCTAATTCTAGGAGGCCTGGAGTTGCTGAGAAGTAGTTGCCTGATTTAGGTGTGATTTGTACAAAGATTGCTTCAGCTTCTTCAGGGCTATCTACTAGGATGATGTCATCCCTATCTTTTAATTCTTTTAGCGCTTCATTTCTAAAGGTTTCTGCCTTGTCGGCTTCCTTGTGAAGGTAGTCGAAGTATAATTTTGTTTTTTCCTTTAGTGGAAGAGCATTTTCTTTATTTTTTAATAATACTACAGATCTTTGGTGGGCTGAGTAGGCTTTTTCTAGGTTTTTCTCATCTCTTACGATTTCTTTTGCCTTTGCTGGGTCTACGTAGGTTTTCTCATCGAAGAGTCCTAGGTCAAACATTTCTTTTAGGAGTCTTACATTTGCTTCTACTAGTCTTTCGTGGGAGATTTTGCCTTCATCATAGGCCTTGATTATCCAGTGGCTCTCGTTGGTGTCTGAGATTAAATCTACCCCGTTATTTACTGCATAGGCTGCACGGTCTTGTTTTTCAAGATGCATTACTCCCCATGCCATGTTATCTAGGATACCTGAGTCTGAGTTGATGTAGCCTTTAAAGCCCATGTCTTCTCTTAGAATATTTTGGATGAAGTATTCGTTGAAGGCGAAGCCTACTGGCTCAAACGGAATCCTCTTGCCCTTGTAATTTTGTACTGCTGATTTTTCGTGGGCAGGGATTGAGTAGTAAGGCATGATTGATGATACATTTTTATCTACTACTGCCTTAAATGGTGGCATATGGTATTTTTCTAGAGAGCCTGGTGTCCTATAAACGTTGAACTTACCTTCTGCATAGTGAGGGTCAAAGCCGTTTTCTCTTGCTCCTCCACCTGGGAAGTGCTTCATGGTCATGGCTACTGATTCTTCGTTTACTTCTTCGCCTTGGAAAGCATCTAATAAATCTTCGCCTGCTTTTGTGATTAATTCTACATCTTCACCGAAGGTTCCGTAAAATCTTTGCCATCTTGGGTCTGTGGCTGTATCTAGCATGTACATATAGCCTTTTCTAAGGCCTGAATATTTCCACTCATCTCTTGCTATCTCGCCGAATTCTTTAAAGATTGAATAGTCATAGTCCCCATCTGGGTGGTAATTTCTTGCCTTATCTCCTAGATATACTGCTGCAAGGCCTAGGGTTGATGGATATGTTGTAAATACTCCTACTGCATCATTCATTCCGAAGGTTCTTTCGGCATTTTCATTTCTTGAGTTTGATGCTATTATTACAGGTATACCTAGACGGCTTTCTTCTGCCACTTCATTTAAGGCATTTACCCATCTTGCTATGTCTTCTTCAGAGAAGTTTTCTCTTAGGATAAAGTGTCTTAGTCCCATTTCCTTGATGTGCTTTGTTGAACCGTGGTTTATTTGACCGATAAAGATATTTTTATCTTCGTATACTTCTTCATCTAGGATGCCATCGTGGCTTGTTTTGGACTTATCTTCTTGGGCTAGACCCATTCTTTGGCTTTTTATTACCATATTTCCTGCAAGCTCTTCTACAGTCATCCTGTTTGCAAGATCTCTTGCCCTTGTTTCTGAATCTAATCTCCAATCTTCATATGGATCAAGAACGCCATTATCGTTTAGGTCTTTAAATTTTAGTCCTTCTACTTCTAGGATATGTTTGCTTCTAGTTTCTAGTTTTGGTTGTCTTTTCATGTGACTTCCTTTCTCTTTATAATTTTTGAAAAAAGACCCCCAGTTGGGCTGGGCCACTTAGGAGGTCGATTTTTTATTACTTAAGCTCTCTCTTATCTTCTAGATATTTGTTGTTTTCTTCAACTTGTTTTTTGCTTAGTGGATATAGGAATAGTACCACTATTCCGCCTAAAGGTAGTGCTATAGCTGGGATTAGAGTTGCTATGTTGTAGATTCCTAGGGCTACTTCTGGTGTTTGGGTTGCAGCGCCTTTTACAAATCCTACTGCTGATAGGGCAAAACCACCTAGACCACCTGCGAAGGCTTGGCCTAATTTTCTAGCAAATGAGTAGATAGCGTATACTTTTCCGTCATCTCTGACTCCATTTTTGATTTCTAGGTCATCTATTACGTCTGTAATCATTGCCCAGGTTAGGGTGTTGAAGATGCCTAAGAATACGTAAGCAATTCCTGCTCCTGCTAGGAAGACATACATATTTTTAACTTTTAATACATAAAGTATAAAGTAAATTGCTCCTGAACCGAATAAACCGATAATTGTCGCTTCTTTTTTACCAATCTTTTGGCCAAGTTTCATGGCTGTTGGTGCTGTTACTAGCATTGGTAGGGTTGTTACAAGGCCTGCTAATTGCATACCTGTTGAGTTACCAAAGTAGGTTCCATAAACATAAGCGTTCATTGAACCGATTAGAAGCATACCTAGTAGTAGACAGATTGATACTAGGATTATTGATAGGAGGGATCTCTTGTTTAAGACATTTCCTATACCTGATATAATGCTTTCCTTTTCTCCGCCTGATTCTCTAGCTATATCTACTCTTTCTGTTACAAGTTTATAGCAAAGAAGGTAGGATGCTATTGCCATAAGTCCGTATAAGCCTGCTACTACTGGGAATCTTTCTTCTAACAAGACGTCTGCTTGGCCAGGGACTTTTTGATATAATAAGTATGGTGTTAGGGTACCAATTACTAGCATTGCAATTGTAGCACCTAGGGTTCTAAATGTGGATAATTCTGTTCTTTGGTCAGCTTCTGGTGTGATAGCTGATGCCATGGATCCATAAGGAATGTTTATAAAGGTATAGCATAATGAACCCCAAAGAATGTAGGTTGCATACATTATGATTACTTTCATTCCGTAGTCAAAGTCTTTAAATCCTGTTTGGAAGAGCAAGAAGCCTGCAACTGCTACTGGAACTGCTCCCCATTTCATAAATGGTCTAAATTTACCGTCCTTATTACCGGCAAATCTATCTACGATTGTTCCCATACCTACATCTGTGAAGGCATCTACTAATCTTGATACGAAAAATAGTCCACCTACAACTTTTGGGTCAATTCCCCAAACGTTGGTATAGAATAACATTAAAAAGGATGATACTAGAGTGAAGGTAAAGTTGTTACCTATATCACCAAAGGCGTAACCTATCTTATCTTTAATGCCAAACGGTTTTATATTCTTATTCATAATATTCCCTCTATTTTATAAGTTCGCTTTAATAATTTCTGCTTGATCTTGGCATAGTAAGCAAAGCTCTTGGGCCTTGAATATATGCTCTTGGGTCATAGCATTTTCTGTGCCATTTAGAGAATCTAGAATCATTTCCCCGAAGAATGGGAAGCCTACTTTGCCATTGGCTCTTATATGCTCTTCCCCATTTTCATCTACTACAAATACATGATCGCCTGTAGCTTCTTCGCCTACATTTGTATATTTTCTAACTTCTATATAGCCTTTTGTGCCTGTAATGAAGGTCCTGCCATCTCCCCAAGTTGAAAGTCCCTTTGGGCTAAACCAGTGGACCTTGTAGAAGAAGGTTGCTCCATTTTCACCTACTAGGGTCGCATCGCCGTAGTCTTCTAGCTCTGGTGTGTCTGGGTTATTGTAATTTGCTACCTTAGCTGAAATGACCTTTGCATCATCATTGCCAGTGTAATATAAAAATTGTTCGATTTGGTGGCTTCCTATGTCTGCTAGGATTCCGCCGTACTCTTCTTTTTTGAAAAACCAATCTGGACGGCTTTCCTTATTTAGGCTGTGTGGGCCAAATCCTGTTACTTGGAGGACTTTTCCAATCCTTCCTTCTTTGATTAATTCTCCTGCAAGGATTGCTCCTTCTACGTGTAGCCTTTCTGAGAAGTAGACAAAGTATCTCTTGCCTGTTTCTTCATAGACTTTTTTAGTTTCTGCTAGCTGGTCTAGGCTTGTAAAACCGGTCTTGTCTGTGAAATAATCCTTGCCTGCCCTCATAACTTTATTACCTAGGGCGCTCCTTAGATTTGGGATGGCCGCTGCTGCTACCATCTTGATTTCTGGGTCTTCTAGGATTGTATCAAGAGAATCTACCGCCTGAGCTTCTGGGAATTTTTCTCTAAATTCTTCGATTTTTTTAGGGTCTTTGTCATAGACATAAACTATATTTGCTCCAGCTTCTTTTAGGCCATTGCACATGCCGTAGATATGGCCATGGTCTAAGGCAGCTACTGCTACCTTAAACTGGCCATCTTCTACTACCTTGTTGGCTTTGCCAACTGGAGCGTAGTTCATGCCGTCTTTTTTATTTACTGCCATTAGAATAGGTCTCCATAGCCATTTGCTACTAACCAATCATAAGAGATTTTTAGTTCATTAAATGGATCTCTACCGTAGGATGAGTCTTGTTCTACTAGTAAGTATCTACAACCTGATGCTATGGCTTGGTCTGCACACTCTTTTAGTGGAAGTGATCCTTGGCCTAGTGGTGCAAATCTTACCCTGTTGTCAAAGGCAAGTCTGAAGGCTTCCATATCTGTCCTTAATAAGTCTACATCTTCCATGGTTAGTGGCATTACTTCGTAGTCTTTTAGGTGGACTAGTTCTACCTTGCCTGCGTATTTCTTTAGAATATTTACAGGATTTTCTCCACCTCTTTGTACCCAGTGAACATCTAGCTCAAAGCCTAGCTCTGGAGCATTTTCTGCTATGATATCTAAGAGATATTTGCCGTCATATCTTACAAATTCTACGTGGTGGTTGTGGTAGTAAAGCTTGATGCCTTCTTCTTTTAATTTTAGGGCAAAGTCGTTAGCTTTTTTTGCAAATTCGATTGCCTTTTCTAGGCTTGCCATCTTATCAAATGGAAGCATTCCTATTCTTAGTAGGTCTGTGCCTACAGCCTTACAATCTGCTACGATTTTGTCAAAGTCAGTGTCAAGGGATTCTTGGCCAGGAAACATTGACTCTACTGCTGCTGACATTGAAGCTACTTCCATGTCAAAGTCCTTGCAGGCTCTTATGATTTGGTCAATGTTTTCCTTGCTTGTCTCAACTTGGGATACTTCTACTGATTTGTAGCCGATTTCGTTGAGTTTTTTGAAAGTTTCGTAAGGTCCAATTTCTTTGAATGCATCAACTACTGTTGATGCTTGTACTCCAATTTTAGTCATTTACTATGTCCTCTTTCTTTATTTCCTTGCCAGTTTCTGATGAGTCCATCATTGCTTGGATAATTTGCATGGTTTCCATCGCATCAGCTAGGTCACAATAATCATCTGTGTCATTTATGATTGCCTCATAAAATTTGTTGATTAGCTTTTCGTGACCTGCCCCGTAATAGTCCTTGGTTTGGTCTGATTTGTCATCTTCTGCTAGCAGATTTAAGTGTCTATCAAATAGTCTGTTTTCTTTTATAGTGTATTTTTGCTTTTGTGTTATTACTTGAAGCTCTATGGAATCTGTGATTGAGTAGGCGTTTGTTGCTACGAATAAGCCGTTTACCCCGTCTTCGTATTTGATAAAGGCGCTTGCTGTATCTTCTACTTCGATTTCCTTATTCATTAACTTCGATAGGGTGGCTGTTAGGCTTTTCCAATTCTTGCCTGTCACATAGGCCATGAGGTCTAGGGTGTGGATTGCTTGGTTGATTATTACTCCAGCTCCAGCTTCCTTTTTTGTACCTCTCCATGGGGCCTGCTTATAATAGGCCATGTCCCTAAACCAGGTGACAAGTCCTTTTACTCCAAAGACTTCTTCTTTGTTCTTTTCAAGTTCTTCTTTTAGTTTTACCACTGTCTTGTTGTAGCGGTTTTGGAAGCAGATACCAAGTTTTTGCTTATCCTTGTATTTCATATAGTGATCATAGAGGGCTTTTGTCTCTTTATATCCAACATCTACTGGCTTTTCGCAAAATACGTGAAGTCCCTTATCTAGGGCATATTTTGCTACCTTGGCGTGGAGATAGTGAGGAAGGCAGATGTGAACTACATCTAACTCTTCCTTATCTATCATTTCCTTATAATCGCTATAGATTGGTGTGATGTCACAATGAGTGGCATCACACTTTTTCTGAGCAAGGTCTGTATCTATATCGCAAACCGCTGCAAGTCTTGCGTGTGGCGATTGATTTATTGAGTGTAGGTGGATGGGAGATACTGTCCCTAGTCCAATTACTCCAACTTTTAGCATAGCCTTACTTTCTTTCTTCGAATTTTCCTTCTTCTCTGATTTTTTCGTTTAACATATCTAGGTATTTGTCATCATCAAAGTCTTTTACGCTTACAGGCTCGCCTAACCAGCTTGATAGGTGAACAGCGTTTGCTAGTCTTACGCCGTTGATTCCTTCTGCTCCATTTGCTAAAAGCTCTTCACCGTCTAGGATATGAGCTGCAAAGTTTCTCATTACTTCACAGTGTTGGCCGCCCCAAACTGAGTTTTCTTCGATTACTTCTACATCAAATAGTTCATCAAATTTCATTTGACCTGCAAAGAGCATTCTTACATCTTCTACAGTCATTCTTGCGTTTAGGTCGTTTTCTGTTTCTTTTAGTCTATAGATTGTTGCCTTTTTAGAGTCATCTACTACGATTTTTCCGCCGTCACATACGATTTCTAGTCTGTCTGTACCTATGATTTCGTTGGTGTTTGTTACAAATACGCCTGTTCTTCCATCATCATATTCCATTATGAAGTGTACTTGGTCATCTACTACTATGTCTCTTTGGTAACCGTAGTGGACGCTTGCATATACCCTATCTGGTGCACCTGTCATCCATTGGATTAGGTCTAGTTGGTGTGGTGCTTGGTTTACAAGGACTCCACCACCTTCGCCGCCCCAGGTTGCTCTCCATTCAGATTGCTTGTAATAAGCATCTGGTCTCCACCAAGTTGTGATAATCCAGTTGGTTCTTCTGATTGGGCCTAGTTCTCCAGAATCTAGAATTTCTTTTAATTTTCTGTAAAGTGGGTTTGTTCTTTGGTTGAAAAATAAAGCATAAGCCTTATCAGATTTTTTAGCTACTTCGTTTAGCTCTTTTACTTGTTTGGTATAAACACCTGCTGGTTTTTCGTTTAGAACATTTACTCCATGCTCGAGGCCATAGATTGCCATTTCTGGGTGAAGATAGTGAGGTACGCAGGTTACGATTCCTTCTACAAGTCCTGAATCTATCATTTCTCTATAGTCTTCAAATATTGCTGCTTCTGGGAAAAGTTCCTTAGCTTTTTCAAGTTTTTCTTTGTCTATATCACATACTGCTGTTACTTCTACATTTGGTACCATATCTTTTGAGATGAAGTTACCATACATTGAACCTTCTGTACCAAAACCAATTATTCCGAATTTTAATTTTCTATCTGCCATTTTTTTCTCCTTTTACTCTTTTATTAATGATAAGTAATATATACCAATCGTTTTTAGTTCGCGAAAGCGTTTGCCAATATTTTGTAAAGCTAGGGAGGGGATGGCCCTCCCTAAGTTTGTTGATTATCTGATAAAATCCAAAAGTAAGCGTTCCGTTCGGAGGAAATTTCAAGAAATTCAAAAGGAAATAATTCGCCCGTAAATCGCACTGTTTGAGCGTTAGCGAGTTTGCAATTTACAGAATTATGAGTTTTAGAATTTCTAAATTTCCGCAGTCGGATAAGCGTTTTTGGATTTTATCTTTGCTCCGATAGGAATACTCCCGTTCTTCTATCTTATCTTTGAACTCTTCCTGATGTGTCACCGCCTACAAGTACTTCTACTTCTTCTCTAGACATGTGGTTGTAGTCGCCTTTGATTGTGTGTTTTAGAGCTGATGCTGCTACACCAAAGTCAAGGGCATCTGCTGGAGATTTGCCATCTAGTAGGCCTGTGATTAGTCCTGCTGCGAAGCTGTCGCCGCCGCCTACTCTGTCTACGATTCTTACATCGTATTGTGGAGCTTTGTGGAAGTCTTTTCCATCATAGATTAGGGCTGACCAGCCATTATCAGATGCTGAGTATGATTCTCTTAAGCTTGATGCGATCATTTCAAAGCCGAATTCTTCTTTCATTTGTTTGAAGATTTCATGATATGCTTCTACATCTAGCTTACCGCTTGTTACATCTAGGCCTTTTGGTGTAAAGCCTAGTGATAATGATGCGTCTTCTTCATTTCCTATACATACGTCTACATATTGCATTAAATCTCTCATTACCTTTTGAGCTTCTTCTGGTGTCCATAGCTTAGCCCTGTAGTTAAGGTCGATTGATACCTTTGCACCTGCAGCTTTAGCAGCCTTCATTGCTTCTTTTGTGATTTCTGCGCCTTCTTTTGAGATTGCTGGTGTGATTCCTGATGTATGGAACCATTTAGCATCTTTAAAGATTTCTTTAAAGTCAAATTCGCTTGCCTTTGCTTCAGCTATTGCAGAGTTGCTTCTGTCATAGATTACCTTTGATGGTCTTGATGAAGCGCCTGTTTCTGAGTAGTAGATACCAACCCTATCTCCGCCTCTTACGATATAGTTTGTGTTTACGCCGTATCTTCTGAGGGAGTTTACTGCTGCTTGTCCGATTTCATGTGTTGGAAGTTTTGTTACAAAGTATGCATCAAAACCATAGTTTGCTAGTGAAACTGCTACGTTTGCTTCTCCACCACCATAGATAGCATCAAAGCTATTTGCTTGTACAAATCTCTCATATCCTGGTGTTGAAAGTCTTAGCATTATCTCGCCAAGTGTTACTACTTTTTTACTCATTATTTTCTTACCTCCGCAATTTTTTCTAAATATTCTCTTGATTTTTGTGCTATTTCTTCTCTGCTGCCCTTAACTAGGTTTGAGCCTGCTCCTACTGCTACTACGCCTGCATCAAACCAGTCTTTGATGTTTTCAAGGCTTACACCGCCTGTTGGCATGATTTGGAAGTGTGGGTATGGGCCGTGGATTGCTTTTACATATGATGGTCCTGGAAGGGATCCTGGGAATAGTTTGATGATATCTACTCCGTATTTATATGCTTCAAGCATTTCTGCTGGTGTTACGCAGCCTGGCATGTAAGGGATGTTGTAGATGTTGCACATTTTTGCAACTTCTTTGTCAAATGATGGAGAAACTATAAATTTAGCTCCGTTCATTATTGCTAGTCTTGCTGTTGTTGGATCTAGAACTGTACCTGCTCCTAGTAGGGTATCAGCTGGAAGTTCCTTTTGGATTCTTTGGAATACTTCTATAGCGTTTGGAATTGTAAAGGTTACTTCTAATGTGTTGATTCCACCATCTAATAGACCCTTACAATACTCGATTGCTTGGTCTGCTGATTCTGCTCTTACTACTGGAACTATTCCTAGTTCTAGGACTCTTGAAATTGTTTGAATTTTACTCATATATGCTCCTTTATTTTTATTTTCTAAAGGCTTTTGTCTTTTTTTCTGGCAAAGGCCCTCGCCTTTTTATAAGTCTATTTTTATAAATTTGATTGCGTTGTTATAGCAAATATCTTGGATTACCTTGCCTAAAAATTCTTCATCGGCTGGATATTCGCCAGTTTCTACTAGGCCACCTACAAAGTCACATAGGATACGTCTGAAGTATTCGTGTCTTGGATATGATAGGAAGGACCTTGAGTCTGTAAGCATGCCTACAAAGTTTGCAAGAACTCCTACTGATGAGAAGACTTTCATTTGCTCAATCATGCCTTCTTTGTGGTCTAAGTGCCACCAAGCTGTACCAAGTTGGACATCTTGCATGCCATTGTCATTGGCCCTATTGAAGGATCCGCCAACTGTTGCTATTGGATAGTTGTCTTTTGGATTTAGTGGGAATACCAAGAGTCTTGGTAGGCCATCATTTTCTTCAAAGGCTGAAAGAAGATTTGCATAATTTTCTGCATAAGCTAGGTCGTTTTGTGCATCTCCGCCCACATCTGCTCCAAGTTTGTCAAAGAGGACCTTAGAGTTATTTCTTATAACCCCTACGTGGATTTCCATTGCCCAGTCAAGTTTTTTGTATTCTTTTGCTAAGAAAATAGCCATTTCTGTCTTGTATTTTTCTTCGCATTCAGGGCAAACATTCTTTCCAGAAAGTTTCTTTTCTACTATCTCATTAAGCTCTTCTTCGCTTGCTCTCTTGTAAGGGATAAAGGCAAAAGCTTGGTCTGAAGCCATGCAGCCTAGTTCTTTAAAATATTCCATCCTATTTACAAGGGCTTTTTTGATATCTGTGTAGTTTTTAATTTCAATGCCTGATGCATCAGAAAGTTTCTTGATATAGTCAGCAAAGCCTTCTTTTTCGATATAAAGAGCATTGTCTGGTCTGTAAGCTGGGATTACTTTTGTTTTAAAGCTTTCATCTTCTGCTAAAAGCTTGTGATATTTGAGCTCTTCTGCTGGGTCATTTGTGGTACAAACTGCAGCTACATTGCTCATCTCTATTAGGCCTCTTGGTCTATATTCATCTTTGGCAAGAATTTCATTACACTTATCAAATACTTCTCTTGCATTATCCTTATTTAGTGGATAGTCTATGCCAAAGTAGTTTTTAAGCTCTAGGTGGGTCCAGTGGTAGATTGGATTGCCTATTAGCTTTGGCATAATCTCTGCATATTTTTCGAATTTTGCAAAATCATCTGCATCGCCTGTGATGTATTTTTCATCAATACCATTAGCTCTCATTACTCTCCACTTGTAATGGTCTCCACCAAGCCAAGCATAAGTAATTGATGGAAGGTTTTTATTTTCGTAAATCTCCTCTGCCTCTAGGTGGCAGTGGAAGTCGAATATTGGCATATCTTTGGCATATTTATGGTAAAGATTTTGGCCAAATTCGTTTTGAATCATAAAATTATCATCTAAAAATTTCTTCATAAGACCTCGCTTTCTTATATTTTTACATTCAAAGTCCTAGGCCAAGGGCCTAGTTACTTTGCTTTATCTATCTTTTTTATCGAGTGCTTCCCATAGACCGTTTAGGTAAGCAACACCAAGGGCTCTGTCATATAAGCCATAGCCTGCTCTACCCTCTTCACCCCAGATCATTCTGCCGTGGTCTGGTCTTAGGTAGCCGTCAAAGCCATTGTCGTGAAGGGCTTTCATTATTTCATACATATCTAGAGAACCGCATTTAGAAAGGTGAGCTGATTCGTAGAATTGTTTTTCGCCAGTAAACTTGATGTTTCTAGCGTGTATTGCTCCAACTTTTCCTCTCTTGGTAAAGTCAGCAATTATTTCAGCAACATTATTTTCTACTCTAGATCCTAGGGAACCTGTACAGATACAAAGTGTATTTGATGGGCTGTCTACTAGGTTTACGATTTTTTCTAAGTCTTCTGGAGTAGATGTGATTCTTGGAATATCAAAGATTGGCCAAGCTGGATCATCTGGGTGAACAGCCATCTTGATGCCTACTTCTTCACATGTTGGGATAATTCCTTCAAGGAAGTATTTGTAGTTTTCTCTTAATTTATCTTCATCGATATCCTTATATTTATCTAAAACTTCTTCTAATTGGGCAAGTCTTTCTGGTTCCCAACCTGGAAGCTCGAAGTTTCCTGCTCCATCAAGGATTTCATTTACCATATCACGTGGGCTTAGGCCTTCTACCTTGGCTTGGTCAAAAGCAAGGGTATTTGATCCATCAGGAAGAACCTTGTAAAGTTCTGTCTTAACCCAGTCAAACACTGGCATGAAGTTGTAAATTACTGTCTTAACTCCACAAGCAGCGACATTTCTTAGGGACTGTTTGTAATTTTCGATATACTTATCACGACTTGGAAGACCCATCTTGATATCTTCGTGAACGTTGATAGACTCGATAATCTCACATTCAAGCCCTACTGCATGGCATTTGTCAACATATTCCTGGAAGACATCCTTCTCCCAAACTTCTCCTGCTTCCCATTCATTCATCATCACCATAACCCCAGTAACTCCTGGAATTTGAGCGATATACTCTAATGATATAGGGTCATCGTTACCATAGTGTCTAAATGTCATTTTCATAGGTGTTCTCCTCCTTTAACCTAAGCACAATTTATAATAAAAGTCCTTCGACTTCATATAACAAAATCAAATAGTCGTCTCTTTTTCAACAAGTTTAGCCTTTAAAACAATATTAGTATTGGCTGAATCATCATTTTCTAAAAGCTTCATCAAATTATCTACTGCAATATTAACCTGGTCGCTAATCCTTTGATCAACAGAAGTAATAGCTTGGTTAGTGTAATTAGTCGCCTGGATATTATCAAAACCGATAAGGGCCAAATCTTCAGGAACCTTAAAGCCTTCCTTAGCCAGATACTTATAAGCCACAACCGCAAGGCTATCAAGTTCAAATTGGATAGCATCAAAAGTAGGGTTTTCCTTAAGAAAAGACATCAGCTTATCAAAATCCTTATCAAAATCTTTAATCTTAAATTCATGGAAATCACTAGATCCATAATACTTATCAAGAGCCTCGATAAAACCAGCCTTCTTTGCTAGATACGACCTAGAAGTAAAACCGGTATCAAGGGATACATAAAGAATCTTCTTGCAAGATGACTTATGTAGAAGCCCCACAGTCTTATCCATAGCATCAGCTTCGTCAATATAGACATTAACAATAGAATCAACCCTATCCCTGCTAACAACATTCAATAAAGCTGTCGGAATATCGTTGGATAATTCAGAAAGTTCCTTATAAAACTTATCTTCCTCATAGGTAGAACCGACACCGATAATAGCCTCAACCTGATTTTCAATCAAAACATCAAGATAGGCAAGCTTTCTACTAAGCTCATCAGTCGTCACACACAAAATCGTAGTGTAACCCTTATCAGTCAAAATCTTTTCAAGCTCATAGGCTGATTGAGATTCAAAATATCCCCTAATATCAGGAACCATAATCCCAATCAGCTGGGTAGATTTCTTGGCAAGGGACCTTGCAACCCTATTAGGTTTGTAGCCAGATTCCTTGATAATCTCCTCGATAATCCTCCTAGCCTTGTCGCTCACATTCTTTGAATTATTAATAACCCTAGAAACCGTAGCAGTAGAGTAACCTGATTTTTTCGCAATATCGTAAATATCCATTCTTACCTCTTTCAAAAATCCTTACATCTTGAAAATAAAATGTAACCGCTTACAGGTCTCCTCAATTAAAAGTATATACGATGAAAACGCTCTTGTCAATAGATATTTAAAAAAATCTTTAAAAATTTAAAAAATAAGCCAAGTTTACAATCGTATTCATTATCTTTATACCCAAAAAATAAGAAGATAAAGACAAAAACGGCAAAAATTTTGCCGTTTTGTAAAAAAATATTTAAAAGATAAAATTCAAAAACAAATAGACTGATCCGCCCGCTAGCATCACTTTTATTGGGTCTAGGTCTTTTTTTAGCATAATAATCAGCGAACCTAGAAATATTCCAAGCATTTTTATATCTATAGCCTCAAATGATGGGGGCATTTCGCCAAAAAGAGCAGTTTTTCCAATATCTATTCCTGCTATAAGGATCATCACCACTATGGCTGGCCTTAGGTATTTTAAGATATTTTCTATAAGGGCCAAATCCTTATATTTTTTGTAAAAATATGAAAGAATTCCCACAATTATTGCCGATGGTAGGATGCAGCCGGCTGTGGCTACGATCGCTCCAGCAAGTCCTGCAACCCTCGTTCCTACAAAGGTTGCGGAATTTATGGCAATAGGTCCTGGTGTCATTTGGCTGATGGTGATTAGGTCGTTAAATTCGCTAGCTCCAAGCCAGGCATTTTCTACCACTACCTCTTGTTGGATGAGGGGTAGGGCTGCATAGCCTCCCCCGAAGGAGAAGAGGCCGATTTTTATAAAGCTTATAAATAATTTAAGAAGCATGCTTTCTCCTTTCAATAATCGAACTTATTGTGCCAAGGACTATCAGGCTTAAGATTATATAGACAATATTGACCTTAAAAATAAAGGCTGCTATAAAGGCTGCCACCATTATGATTGGGGCAATTTTTGACCCTTCCTTTAGGATATCCTTACTCATGTCGTAAGATACCTTAAAAATCAGAGCGGCAATGGCTGCCTGCATGCCCTTTAGAAAGGTTGCTATATAAATATTTGAGATGAAGGCCTGATAAAACATCGAAATTACCGATATGATTATAAGGGGTGGTAGGCTTGTGCCAAGGATTGCAACGACCATGCCAGGGATCCCTCCTATTTCATAGCCTACAACCACAGATGCATTGATTGCGACAGCTCCTGGTGCCGACTGGGCTATGGCTGTCATATCGAGCATTTGCTCTTCATCTATCCATTTTAATTTATCGACAAAACTATCTTTCATAAGGGTTATGATTACATAACCACCTCCAAAGGTGAAGGCTGAAAGATAGAAGGTTGACTTAAAGATTTGCCATAATTTATTTTTCATATCTACCTCTTTCTCCTTACACTTTACTATTTATTTTCTATCTTTCTTGGGTATAAATAAATCGGAGGGATTATGAAGGTAATTTTAGCAGTTGATAAAAATTGGGCCATAGGCAAGGATAATAAGATGCTTTATGACATAAAGACAGATCTTGCCAACTTTAAAAATACGACCATGGGATCGGTTTTAATTATGGGAAGGAAGACCTTCGATTCAATGGGCAGGGCCCTACCAGGTAGGGAAAATCTGATTTTATCTAGAGATAAAAATCTAAAAAGAGAGGGTGCTAAGGTCTTTAATGACATAGCTAGCCTTCTTTCTTATGTAAAAAATCTCGATAAGGAAACTTTCCTAATTGGAGGGGCTGAACTTGTAGACCTGCTTATAGATTATTGCGATGGAGCCATCATTACAAAGATTGATGCCACAAGACCTGCAGAAATTTTCCTTCACAATTTCGATGCAGATCCTAATTTTAGGATAAAAAGTGAGTCTGATCCAATTTTTGAAAATGGACTTAGCTTTAAATATGTAGAATATGAAAGGATAAAAAATGAAAGATAAGATACTTTTTGTAAGCGACCTCTGCCCAGATTGTGCAACTATCCTAGCAGAAGCCAAGGAAAACCAAGAAAAATACGCAGAATACGACATGGTAAATATCACATCATCCATGCCAAGCCTTAAGCTATTTCTAAAATATAGGGACACCCTAGATGGCTATGCTGATGTAAGGGCAGCCCACAGGGCAGGAGTGCCTTCTGTAGTTATTGGAGAAAATGAAGTAGAATTTTTATAAAGAGAAAAGACCAGCTAAAAAAATAGCTGGCCTTTTTGATAGGCTTCATCAGGTTTTCCTATCATAAGAATGAATCTTTAAAATTCTTAATAATAT
>NZ_JAMXSL010000045.1:0-16050 GCF_026131715.1 Anaerococcus sp. NML200537
TTTTACTACTTCAAGGTCATTAGTCTTCTTTGTATTTTCATTATCTAAGATTTCAATATTAAGCTTTTCAATTTTCTTAGTTAATTCTTCCTTTTTAGTATTTAACTCTTTAAGTTCCTCAGTTTTTTTATTATATTCTTCTATTTCTCTCTCATATTTTTTCTTTGCTTCTGAGAATGGATTTATATGTGTTTTTGATTTGTCTATATTATTTCTAATTGCAGAATTCTCTGCCTCTAATCTCTTTATCTCATCTATATCATCAGGATTTATATTATTTTGCTCTTTTTCTCTTAATAACTTTTCTTGTTCACTTGTTATAGAATTTATTTTTATTGCATTTGTTTTTTGTTCTTCTTCTTTTTCTCTTATACTATTTAGAGTATCTTGAATTTCTTTTTTGTAAGCTTCTATTTTTGAATTAGCTTCATTTGCTTTGTTTTCCGCTTCATTTTTTAGGGATTCTAGAGTGTTTTTTTCATTATTAGTCTTATCCAACCTACTCTTAAGCTCTTTTAAAGTCTCTTCTTTATTGGCATCATTAGAATTTTCAGCATTTTCAATGCTTACTTCAAGATCCCCAATATTTCTTTCTTTTTCTTTAATTTCGTCATCTAAGCCATTTGCTTCTAACTTTTGTTTGTCAAATTCTCCCTGGGCTTCAATTTTCTTACTTTCAAGACCTTGTTTTTTTGAAATTAAGCTATCAATTTCTTTTTGTAAAGCATTTTGTTTCTCTTCAAGTTCTTTTGATTTAGCTTCTAATTCATCAATCTTTTTTTCTATTTCATCATTATATAACGGATTTTTAGCCTTAAGCTCTTTTATTCTAATTTCATTAGCTTTTATTTTATCTAACTGTTTTGATTCTATTTTTTCAAAATCTTCTATTGTTTTATTTGCTTTTGCTAATTCTTCTTTTGTTTTATCAATATTTTGATTTCTATTCTCAGCATTTTTGATTTGTTTTTGAGTTTCTTCAAGATTTGTCTTTAATTCATTTAGTGTGTTTTTCTTTGAGTTTATATCTATTTCAAGTCTTTCGCTATATGCCTTATTCTTTTGGTATTCTTTTTGTAAATCTTCGTGAGCTTTTACTTCTTTTGCTAATTTCTCTTCTAAGGCTGTTTTTGCGCTTTCATCTTTAGACTTTGAACTTTTTGCTTCTTTTATATCTTTTTCTACTTGGGTCTTGTCTGTAGATTTTAATTCAGCGATTTTTTCATTATTAGCTTGTATTTTACCTTCTAGTTCTGTTTTCTTTTGCTCGACTGCTTTTTTCTCTGATTGAAGGTCTTTTAGGGCCTTTTCTGCGATTTTCTTTTCTTCTTTTAGTTTATTTAGCTTGGCTAGATCAGCCTTGCTTTCTTTATCAAATTTACTTTTTATCTCATCTAATTTCTTCTCTAAATCTGAAATCTCAGTTTCAAGTCGAGTTTTCTCTTTAATTCTTGCATTAAGCTCTCTTTGCTTTTCTTGGATTTCTTTTTCTAGTTTTTTGATAACATCTTCATTTTTTTGATTATTTATGCCTGCTTTTACATCTTCTTTTGCCGCAAGGGGACTTTCAATGTGATTAAAAAATATACTTGTCGACAGGGCTGTGATTAGGGCAAGTTTTGCAAGATTTCTTTTCTTCATTTGATTCTCCTTAATAATTAATTGTCTTTACTTTATAAGTTTTTATTTAATTATAAATTATGGATCATTAAATTTATGTTAAGAAATAGGATTTTTTTTGCAAAAAATAAAAAGCACCACTTGGCTATAATTAGCCGTTTATGATGCTTTTTAAAAATTTATTTAGTTTTTATCTCTACTTGATCTTAATTTTTTTGATTATTTAAGAAATTTGTCCTATTATTTAGATTTCTTAAGTATCTTACTAATAGTGGGTAAGAGTTTTTGATTCTAACCTTTGATTCAGGCTTTTTCTCTTCCTTCTTTCCATCCTTTTTTTCTAGATGATTTTCTGGAAGAACTTTTTCTTTTTCTTGCTTTTCATCTTTGGCAGGTTTGTCTTCCTGCTTTTCTTTTGGATTTTGAGGATTTTCTTTATTTTCTTCCTTTGTTTCTTTTTCTTCTTTTACTTCTTCTTTATTTTCTGGAAGTTTTTCATCCTTAGCCCCGCCTTCGTTAGAGGCTTCCTTTTCCTTGTCAGCTTCTTTTTTATCTTCTAAGTTTTCTTTGTTAGCTTGTTCTTTTTTGTCTTCTTTGCTTGTGATTGTAACTGTTTCTACCTTTGTCATAGCGTGGCCTAGCTTAGAACTTAACTCTTCTAAAAATTCTTTATAATTTTTATCTTGCCCATCAGTTAAATCTGTTAGGTAATTTATTTCTGTATCATCTGCAAAGTCTAAGGCTAGATTTCTAGCCTCACTTGGATTACCTTCGGCATAGTCTGACTTTAGGTCGATTTCATCATAGGCTATAAGCTTATCGGCTGCCTTTTCCTTAAGATCTTGTGATTGCTTTAAAAGAATGGCTATATTTCTATATTCCTCCTCAGCTGCCTCTTTGTCGCTTAGCTCTAATTCTCTTAAGCTTTCTAGTTCGTTATTTAATAATACTTGTCTAATTATCGTATTTATAATCTTTGCGTGGTTTAGAAGCCTATTTGTTAGTAGCTCTAGCTCCTCATCTGATGGTTCGTCATTTTTCCTTACAGGTGAGCTTACCCTTGCTTCTAGGGCCTTTTCCATGTCTTTATTGGCTGTTCTTAAAGAATTGATTAGCTCTTTTGACTTATCATTTTTCCTATCTTTATTTTCGCCAGCCTTGATTATCAAATCTCCCATTGTCCTTTTTGAATCTTTAAAATCATAGACTCCAACTGCTGCAGATTTGACTTCTTCCTTGCTATCCTTATCTAGGACATCTATCCTAGCTAGGCTAAAGGCTGGTATTTGATAGGTCTTTGGATTTGCTATTGTTTCTGTTTTTTCTACGAGGAGATTTGGATCTATATAATTTATTACAAATTTAGACTTGCTTAAGTCTGATGAGTCTAGGTCAAGATAAGCGCCCAAATTTTGTTCTTCCTTGCTATCATTGATTAGGTATTTCTTGTAAGGAAGCTTTGTAATAGGGTCATCCTTTTTAGCTTCTTTATTTTCATAATCTCTTAATTCAGGCTTTGTATCTAGTTCAAAGTCATTTTCATCTTTCTTGGTGATTTTTGCATCTACCTTGCCAAAACTTTTATCCTCACCCTTGCTTACTATATAATATATAGAATAATCGCCTGGCTTAGCATCTTGATCAAAGTTTGCTTCTACCTTTACGCTCGCATAGTCTGAGATATTTGTCTTAATCCTAAAACCTAGGACATCTTCACTTTCGATTTGTTCTGCCTTATCTAGGAGATTTCTGCCTGTTTTGACATTTGAATCACTTATGACATTAGCAAGCTTTAGGGTCTTATTTTCGCTATTTTTAAGGGCAAATACTGATATGGTATACTCGCTGTCTAAAGAATTGGCATGGATGCCAAGCATGAATGATAGGGTAAAATTGTTTTTATCATCCTTTGTTTTTTTATTTAGTTCAGTCTTAATGGCTGTGACCTTGATTGGTCCTTCTTCTAGGTTAAACTTGCCTGCTTGGCTTAGGTAATTTGTATTTTGTGGGCTAGTAGTAGGGCTTGTGAGATTTATCCTAGGGCTAGGCACACTTGGCGCTTGGTATGTATTATTCACACTTGGTGTTTGACTTTCCAAGGCTGGGGCTGGTGTATTGTCTATCTCGCTATCTTCTATTAGTTTTTTATTTTCTTCTGGCTTAGCCACTTCTTCTTTGCTAGGCTCAGTTATATTTGTAATCGGCTCAGCTGGCTCTTCTGTTGCTCTTACTTGGTTTGGTAAGGATATGAGAAGAGCTAGGCTTAGGAGTCCGTATTTTATAGGTGTTTTTTTCATAATCTCCTCCACTTACCTATATTTTATCATAGATTACAAATATTACAACGACTTTTTTATAGTAATTTTAAGATACTGACAATTTATAAAATATAAAAAGCAGGCATTCCTGCCCGCTTTTTACATTTTATAGACTTTCTAATGCTTTTTCAGCTTTTTCGATTAGTGCATTTGATTCTTCTACTAGAGTTTCTAGTTTATCCTTTATATTTGTTATTGTTTCAGGTGTTTGTTCTAGTAGGATTTCTGCTGCTCTTGCTTGTACTCTGTTGTTAAATACAGCATCTTCAAGCTTTTCTTTTGTTGATTGACCAGCATCTGTTACTGCTTCTTCTTTATCAGCATCAGCTTGGTCAGCATTTTCAGAATCTTCTTCGCCTTCTTTCTTTTCAGCGTCTTTTTCTTCTGAATCAGCCTTGTCAGCATCTGTTTCTTCTTTTGTTTCTGCTTCTTTGTTTTCTGCAGATTCTTCTACAGCTGGTTTTTCAGTATTTTCAGCTTCTTTTTTGTTTCCATTTAGACCATCGCATGCTGTAAGTGTTGCTGCTGCTAAAAGTATAGCTATTATTTTTTTATTTGTTAATTTCATTGTTTTCTCCTTTTTTCTTCAAAATTACATATATTATAGCGGCTACTACTAAAATTATAGCAACCTTTGCTATTCCATTTATACCCGTTTTTACAGGAGATCCTGCTTTTGTTACGGTTTGGACAGGACTTGTTGTTGGTGCGACTGTTGTGGTTGTCACACTTACCTTCTTATCCTTGATTAGGTCATAGAATTCTTTTTTGACAGCTTCGTAGTCATCCATGGTCTTGCCTGGATCATCTCTTAGACTATTAATCCTATCAGCCATAGCCTTTCTCTTATCTTCTGGGATTAGCTTTTGCTTTTCCTTAAATTCTTTGGCTAGGGCTTTTATGCTTTCTTCAAATTTATCGCCATCAAGATTTTCGATAGCTTTTTTAAGATTTGTAAGGGCTCTATTAACCTCATCTAGGCTTGGTTTATCCTTAGCTACGACTTCCTTTGCGCTTGCAAGGGCTTGGTCATAGGCATCCCTATTTACCTTTTTGGCCTTTTGATATTTAAAGCTGCCTTCTTTTAATTTCTTATCATTTGAAACAAGCTCATTTAGCTCATTTAGTAGGTCTTTTCTTTCCTTAAGAGGGTTACTGTCGAATATCTTTTTAATGATAGCCTTGATTGATGGGTCTTCTAAGACTTCGCCTAGTCTTTGGAGGGCCTTTGCTTGCTTATCCTTATCGTCAGGATTTTTCATTGAGTCTTCTGCTAATTCTAGGGCTTTTTCAAGTCTTTCTCTAGATACTTGATTTACATTCTTATAATCCTCATGGGCTTTTACCATCTTTAGCAAGATATAATTTTTATTTATGGTGTATCTTTCCTTGCTTATATCTCCAGCCAAATATTTTCTTGCATTTGTAAGGATTTCTAGAGTATCACTTGCTTCTTGGCTGTCTGCCTTGCCAGAAGATTTTAGATATTTTGCAAGTTCTAAGAATCCATCATATTCTTTTACTGCATCCTTATCTTTAGGATTTTTATAAGCATCTGTTTCTTTGAATACATCAGAGATATAGATTTCGTAATTTAATTTTCTTGCAAGTGTTGATAATTTGCCATCTATCTCATCCTTACTATCCTTGATTGCCTTTAATAATAGGTTGATATTAGCTCTATCAGGACTTGTCTTGGTAAGCTCTTCTTTGGCTAATTTGATGAGATTATTGTAATGATCTATTGTTTCTTTCTTGCTAGAATTTCCTTCAAGGTCTTTGTAATTCTTACTTTTTCTAAACTCTTCATCTTCATTTACAAGTTTTTGGAGTTTATCAGATGACTTGTACTCTAAATTTAAGATTGCTTCTAGGATTTTGTCATGGGCCTTTTTCACTTCTTCTAGGCTTAATTTCTCACCATTTGCTAATTTATTTAGGATATACTCACCATCTTTGATGGCCTTATCATAAGCATCTTTAGCTTCAGTCTCAGCATTTGTATAGGCTGTACTTTTTTTGATATTATCCTTGTTATCAACTAGGATTTTAAGGGCTGCCCTTGCTTCTTCTACAGTTTTAAAACCGGTAGTTTGGCTTTTTAATTTTATTTCATCTGTGATTTCTTTTAGCTTATCATTAAGTTTAGTATAATCTTCTAAGCTAGCTTCTTTGTTTTCCTTAATCTTTATAGCTTTTTCGATATTTTCTTTATAGGAATCCTTAAGGATATTATCATCTTTAAATTTGTCTTCTTTTAAGATTTTTTCGATATTTTCCCTATCTTTTATATAGGCATCTAATGTCTTTTTAGCTTCTTCTAGCTCATCTTTTTTAGGCTTATCTGTCTTTACAGTCTTAAGACTTAGGTCTTTGCCATCTAGAATATATCTAGCTTGATAAGCATTTTTTACAGCTTCTAAAATTTTGTTATAAGCTGCTTCGCTCTTATCGTCCTTATCGATAGCCATGTCCTTAAGATCATTGTAGGCTTTATCGTAAGCATCTTTTTGATCTGCTTTAGCTTCCTTATAAGAATTTGAATTTATGAATTCTTCATGGCTATTAAGAAGCTTTTGCCTATCATCTATGACATCTTGGAAGCCATTGACTTTAGTTTCTTCAGGATTTAGCTCTTTATCTAGGGCTTTGATTTCTTCATCGCTTACCTTATAGTCTTCTCCATCTTCATACTTTTCCTTAAGGAGTGTGAAATTATTATTAATTGTATCTTTTAAGTCTACAAGTTCTTTGCCAGCTGCTTTTTCTAGATTGGCATTTTTAAGTATATCCCTTGCCTTAGTCAATTCTTCTTTAATATCGATATAAGCTTGGTCCTTATCATCGACCTTTTCTTTGTTTTTTTCTAATAATTTTTCTGCTTTTATTATCGCTTCTTTTAAAGATTTTTGATTTTCTTTAGCACTTTTTTCTAGGTCTTCAATACTTGTTTTTAAGCTCATAGAAAGACCATCAAGCTGGTCTGCTTTTTTATCCTCACTCTTAAGATATACATCTGCCTGATTGTAAGCTTGGTCATAGGCTTTCTTGCTTTCATCACTAGCTAGCCTGTAAGAATTGCTAGCGACTTTGTTATTATAATCATTAACATAAGCTTTTAGGTCATTGATTTTTGTATCTGTTTCCTGATTGCTTGCCTCTGAAGCATAGGAAGGGTTATTTATAGTACTTATTGGCGTGCTTAGGACTAGGCCTAGGGCCAAAATACTTGTCAGTAGTTGTTTCTTCATCACATTCTCCATGGACTCTATTTTAAAAAATATTTATTCTTATCTTATAATTATATGTCTTTGATGATTTTTGTCAATAAAGTCCTAAATTTCAATATTCCTTAGCTTTTAATAATACTGGGCTAGGGCTAGCTTGGCCTTTTTTATCAATTCTTCTTGGTCCTTGATTTGGCCATCTAGCTTATAGCGGACTTTGGCCACTGTTTTTGGTGCAAATTTTATAAGATTGTAGCAAGATTCTAATTGGATTTCGGCCTTTTTTATGGCTCTGTTTAACATTTCAATTGAATCTTTGTTCTTTTCTCTCTTATAATATTTAAGTTCAAGACTTACCCTATCTAGCTTTTCTTTTTGCTTTTGAAGCTTTTCAGAAATTGGCTTTAGGGCCGCATCAATTTTTGGCAAGACTACAGAATCTGATATGGCATTAACATAAGAGATTAAAAGCTTGTCATAGACCTCTTTATCGGTCCCTTCTTTCATTACAAAATAAGATTTGACATATTTATATAAGTCTTCGGCATTATTTGCCCTTATCTCATAGCCATTTAGCCTTGCTCCCTGGCTTAGGTTTACGCTTAGCATGGCTGATTCTATAGAAGGGATTACATTTGTGACATAATTATCTAGCTGTGAAGAAACATTGTAGAGCTTGGCCCTTATGGCTTCTTCGTTTGTTACATACTGACCACTCTTGCTTATATAAGCCTTGGATTTGCCTTGGATATTTGAATAAGTCTCATAGATTGAGTCATATTCTTCTTGAAGCTTTTTTTCTTCGATCTTTAACTCTTCGATTTTTCGATCTATCTTTGTATCCGCAAAGGCTAGATTTGGCCCCACAAAGGCAAAGGCTAGGGCAAGAGCCGCTATTTTTGTGTATTTTTTCATAGATTTCTCCCTTCTATATTTTCTTATAGGTATTATACCCACAAAGTAGCCATTAAATTAAACTTATTTCTGGGTGAACACCTCTTTTTTTGTCTTGTTATAAAGGATGAAGCCCCTTACTTTTTCACCATCCTGGCTAGAATTTTTAGCTAGGTCTATGAGTCTATCGTCTTTTTCCAAATCCTTTATCGGAGCTCCTGGCCTGTATAAGATGTATTCATCATCCATATCTAGGCCGAGGGCGAAGTCTACATTATAGTAGATGTCATCGTGAGCACCTTCCTTACTTGTGATCTTGTATTCAGATAGCTTAGCTTCATAGCGATATTCATCTAGCATTTTTGTAAGGTCGATTTTGCCGATAAATTCTGATGAGTGGATTTCTTCTGCATGGTAAAAAATCTGTGCCGTCGCACTTAGGCCATAGTCCTTGCCATCTGCCGCGATTTTCCCAAAATAATCGCCCCTGAATTTGCCATCATTTTCAAAAATCACCTTTGTCTGGCCTGTGCCCTCGCCATAGGTCCTAATTAGGGTCTGAAAGCATAATTTATCTAAGATTATGGGCCTTACGCTTTCTATATTAAGGCTTTCTTCTCTACTTTCACTTTTAGCTTTATCAGCTTGATTGTCATCTGCACATCCACTTAAGGCTAGCATGGCTGATAAGCAAATTATCCCTATTAAATTTTTACGCAAGCCCTAAACCCTCTTGATTGATAATATGAATCTGCACCATTGTGATAGGTGAAGGTTCTGTCATATTTTTTGCTACAAAATAGGGCCCCATCCAATTCTCTTATCGCATCTGGTGTATCAATCCAGCTACTTGTTTTTGTATCAAGGTCTTCTAGGTTTTGGATGGCATAGTATTCTTCTTCTTTTATTAGCCTTAGGCCCATTTTCTCAGCTTCTTCTAAGGCTGATGATGTTGGTGGATTTTTCTTTCTTTCTTCCCTGGCCTTTTTATCATAGCATAAATTGCGGCGGCCTTCTGGGCTTTCCTTTGCCATATCTACATATACTAGGCCCCTAAAGACTTCTAAATCCACCAGGTCAGGTTCTCCACCTGTCTGATCCATCTGAAATACAGCTTCATAAAGATCTTCGTTAGACATAAGTGAGCTTTGAACAAAATCCCATTTGATGTGTTTATGTCTATGCATATTTGCCTTAAATCTTTCTTCTAATTTTTGTAAAAACTTCTTGTCAAATTTTTCCATTAAGCTACCTCCTCATGATTTCCTAGATCTTAGCTCTGCCAATGTATGGGCTAGCAGTGAAATTGGACTTTTAAAAAGCATCCTTGGCCCTGCATATCGCATGACTTTTTTGATGATTGACCTGTGCTTTTTATCATAGCAATGAATCTTGCAAGTTGAACAAAAAGGCTTGTCATCTCCATGGGGACAGGCTTCTAGCCTTTTTTTGACATAAGATTTTAATTCATCCTTATCATGATCTTCATCGGGATTGCCTTTGTAATAGATGTCTATCATCTGGCAAACTATGGCAAGATTCTTAACCCTTTTAGTCTTCATTTTCTGCCAATTTTTTAAGGGCATCCATGTCTGTGAGATCATCGATTCCTACTGATTTGAGCAGATCTGCTATTTCATCGCTTGCTTTATCAAGTTGAGCTGTTAGATCATCTATTTCCTCTTCTGCTTTAGATTTTTCTACCTTTGGCTCATCTACAAAGAAAACCTTGCCTGTCTTTGGGTCAAAACCTACGGTGCCTGATGTATTATCAACTATATCTATATCATCTCTATCTTTATTGTCATTTTTTGCTTCTAACATAATAACTCCTTATTTTTCTCTTAAGTATATTTTAACATTTTTATCGAAGAATTTAAAGCTATAGAATTTTTTTAGCTTTAGTAAGAAAAATCCCCAACTAGGCCGCACCTAGCTAGGGATCTGCTTTTATTTAATTTATTACCCAAAACTTGCCTTCGTGCTCTTCGATTTTTGAGTTGTTTGGTATGGAGGCAAAATTGCTTTCTGCCTTTGGCCTGTTTTTAAATTCGTCTATAGTTCTGGAATTTTTAATATCCGCATCTGATTTGAGAAAATAATCGTAGATTACAAAATCTTCGATATTTTCAACATTTCCTAGGTCAAAATTAATCACAGGATCATCCCAGGTAGTATCTATGTGGTACCAAACTCCTAGGACCTTGACCATATTCCACATATGATCTTCGCCATTTCTTTTGGACTTGCCTGTTAGAAATATTGTCTCAAGGCCTGCTTCCTTGGCCATTAGGTCAAACAGACTGGCATAGGCATTGCAGACTCCACCATTGCCATAAATTATAGATGATGGATGGTAAATTGAAAATCCGCCGCTTATGGCATTTTTATCACCTTTATTGTAGTTGTTTTTCTTTACTATAAAGTCGTGAATTTTTACTACCTTGGCATAGTCTGTAAGGTCTGGTGCAATATTTTCCCTTACCCATTCTTTTACAAAGTCTTTTAGGTTATATTCTAGGTGCATATCTGCCCTGTAGGATACGTCAAAGTTGGCATTTTCTATATAGGTCTTGCCATTTGAGGACTTGGATGGGTTGAAGGATGTATTGATCTTGCAAGAAGCATACTGGCTATAATAGAAGTATGGGTCTTCTTTGGCAACTTGGGTGAAAAGCTCTGATATGTCTTTGTTTGACGATATCTTATCTACTTTCACTGAAAAATACGAGCTCCTATTTGTCAGATTTTCTCTAATGTCTTTTCTTATCCTAATATTATCCCTAAAGGAATCCTTTATATTATCTATCTTTTTGATGATTTGACGGCCATTTGTTACCAGTACAGTGAGCTTTTCCTTTTTTTGTGGAGATATTTGACCAGTATTTATGTAGGATTCTGCCGCATCCAGGACTCTTTCATTTCTAGATGTGTCTATACCTATAAATTTTTCCTCAAAGGCCTCGCTATAGGCTAGGGCTGTGCTTTTTGGAAGAAATATTAGGAGGGCTAGGATTAAGAGGGTCTTTTTTGATATTTTCATTGTGCTCCCTTATAAAAAGCTAACAATAAAGACCTAGCCTAGGCTAAATCTTTATTCTTATGCTTATTTTGTTTTACTTAAGTTTTGCTTCTGCTAATTTTATTAACTCTTCTGATCTTTGTAGCTTTCTTATCAAGACATCTTTTACCTTGGCTACGGTCTTAGGAGCATTTTCTAGTAGGTATCTAGCTGATGCTGCTGTTTTTTTATTGTCTTCGATAGCTTTTTTTAGTCTTTCTCTAGCTAAAACCTTGTTTACATCTCTTTTTATAGCTTGTCTAGCTTGGTTGATGCTTGCTGTTGCTGCAGCAAGTTGGTTTTGCTTTGGAGCTTCGGTTTGTAAAAGAGCCCTAGCATCAGCAATTGCCTTTTCATAGGCTGCTTTAGTTGACTCAGATGCATATGAAACGTAAGCTTCAGAGCTTACTACATTTGCCCTATCACCTACTGCATATTCTAGTTGTTGTCTTTGAACTTTGTATTCTTCTGTTTGTGTTTCATCTTGCTGAGCTTCTGTGGCATAGGCAAGATTTGTATTTGCAAGTCCATATCCTGTTAAGGCTAGGTTTGCTACTAGTATTGATAGTCCTAATTTTTTGATAAATTTCATTTTCCTATCCTTTTATTCCGTTAAGTTCGTTTAATTTTTTCTCTGCTTTTTCTATATCAGCCTTAGATTTTTTAAGCAGATTTTCTAGTTTGTCCTTTACTGGAGCCACTTGTTTTGGAGCCTTTGCTAGAAGAAATTCTGCAGAGCTTATAGCTATTTTGTTTCTCTTGATGGCTTCTTCTAGATTCTTTATTAAGCTTTCATAAGCACCACTTCTTTTATTTACCTTAACAAGGGCTTCTCTTGCTGTTTTTAGGGCTTCTGTTAGCTCTTTATATTCAGATGCGGTTTTCTTGCTAGACTTATCTTCTACGCTTGTTTCTGCAAGTCTTAGGGCTGAGATGAAGGCATCAAAGCTTGCCTTTGTGTATTTATCTGCTTCTGTTCTTAGGGCAGATGATGTTTTGATTTCAGCCTTTAAGGCATCTTTGTTAGCTATTGGTGCATAGTCATTTGTAATCTTATTTCTTGCATCCTCTAAATTTTTAGTGAGGGTGTAAAGCTTTGATGATGAAATTTTTTCATTATCTGTGTTAAGAAGTAAGAAGCTTCTTGCCTCATTAAATGCATTGATGTAGGCTGTTTTTTCAGTGCTTTTTGCATTTTTGTAGGCATCAGAGTTCATGAAATTTGAATCATCTTTAACAAGTTTATCTAAATCGTCTGTTGATACTTTTTTGCCATCTAAGTCTTTTATAGCTTGGTCTAGATAAGCCTTAGCATCCTTGATCTTTTCGTATTTGTCTACATCTGTGCTGTAGGCTGGTAGAGTTTTTTCTAAATCTTCTGCGCTTTTAAGCCTATTATCAAAGTTTTGTTGGTAATAGGTGCCTGCATTTAGGTATTGGTATTTATTCTTTAAAACTTTTGCATTTTCAATGCTTTTTCTTAAGTCTGCTAGGGTATTAAAATAAATTGTACCCATATCTACACTTGTTGATGTAGTTGTTGTTGCGTGTGATTCTTTTATGCTAGGAACTATGGCAGCAGATGCTATCATAAGTGCTAGCATAGCTTTTTTTAAGTTATTTTTTTTCATAATATGCCTTTCTTTTTTTCAAATTAAAGTCTTTGTTATAATATACCCTTTTTGAAAAATTTAAAAACATTATTGGCCTTTGGGGCCTAAAAACCACAGAAAAAGCCTCTTAATTATTTCTAATCAAGAGGCCTTTATTTTATTTAAGAATTTTCTTCAGATATTTACCTGTATAGGATTTTTTGACCTTGGCTACTTCTTCTGGAGTGCCGGTGGCGACAATTTCTCCGCCTCCATCTCCTCCTTCTGGACCTAGGTCGATGATGTAGTCTGAAACCTTGATTACATCTAGGTTGTGCTCGATTACTACTACTGTATTATTTTGATCTACAAGTCTATTTAAGACTTCTATTAGCTTGTGGACATCTGCTGTGTGAAGACCTGTGGTTGGCTCATCTAGGATGTAGAGGGTCTGGCCTGTTGATACCTTGGCAAGCTCTGTTGCAAGCTTTACCCTTTGGGCCTCTCCTCCTGATAATTCGGTGGATGGTTGGCCGATTTTGATATAGCCTAGACCCACATCATAGAGGGTTTGGAGCTTCCTTACAATTGGTGGGTGGTTTTGGAAAAATTCTATACCTTCCTCAACAGTCATATCAAGGACCTCTGAAATATCCTTGCCCTTGTATTTTACTTCGAGAGTTTCCCTGTTGTATCTTTTGCCATGGCAAACCTCGCAAGGCACGTAAACATCAGGAAGGAACATCATATCAACCTTGATTGTCCCATCTCCCTTACAAGCCTCGCACCTGCCGCCCTTGACATTGAAGGAAAATCTTCCCTTCTTAAAGCCCTTCATCTTGGCCTGGTTGGTCATGGCAAAGACATCTCTGATGCTGTCAAAAAGCTTGGTGTAGGTGGCTGGGTTTGACCTTGGAGTTCTACCGATTGGTGACTGGTCAATGGCTATGACCTTGTCAATTTGGTCAAGGCCTATAACTTTCTTGTGGATACCTGCGTGGATTTTTGTCTTGTTAAGCTTTCTTGTTGCAACCTTATATAGGATTTGATTGACAAGAGAAGACTTACCAGAGCCGGATACACCTGTAACTGTGGTGAGGGTTGAAAGAGGGAATTTCACGTCAATATTTTTGAGGTTATTTTCCCCAGCCCCGATTATTTCTATAAACTTATCAGACTTACGCCTTTCTTTTGGTACAGGGATTTTCTTCCTACCAGCCAAATAATCTCCCGTAATAGAAGCCTTGTTTTTCATAATCTCATCAAGGCTACCCTTAGCGACAATCTCTCCCCCGTGTATACCAGCCCTTGGGCCGATGTCAACTATATAATCTGCCGCCCTCATGGTATCTTCGTCGTGTTCTACGATAATGAGGGTATTACCTATATCAGTGAGGTTTCGTAGAGAAGTGATTAACTTGTCATTATCCCTTTGATGAAGGCCTATAGATGGCTCATCAAGGACATAAGAAACCCCTACAAGGCCAGATCCTATCTGAGTTGCAAGTCTTATCCTCTGACTTTCCCCACCAGAAAGAGTCGCCGCAGCCCTATTTAGAGTCAAGTAAGATAGACCTACATCGTCTAAAAACTTGAGCCTACCCTTAATTTCCTTGATAATAAGCTCGGCAATCTTTGCCTTCATCTCAGATAATTCCAAATTTTGGAAAAATTCTATAGATTTGGCCACAGAAAGGCGGGTAAGTTCTGAAATATTTAGGCCACCAACCTTAATAGCAAGAACTTCCGGCTTAAGCCTATCTCCGTGGCATACCCTACATTCCTCTTCACCCATGTATTCCCTAAATTTCTTCTTTTGAGCATCGGAATTGGTCCTTTGGTACCTATCCCAAAGGTTTTGGATGGCCCCTTCAAAAATCCCCACATAGCGTTTTTGGCCTGAAAAGTGAGAATCAAATATAAAAGAAAGGTCATAGTCAGTTCCATAGAGAATATCGTGGATCATACCCTCCGGAGCATCCTCAAGAGGTCTGTCGTGATCAAATTTATAATGGTCAGCAATTGCCCTTACTACTTGGTAATAGTAGGTACCCTTGCCAGAACCGGCATAAGGATCTATAGCCCCTTGATTGATAGAAAGGCTATAATCAGGGATAATAAGGTCCTTATCAATTTGTAAATGAAAGCCAAGCCCATTACACTCTGGGCACATACCAATCGGTGCGTTAAAGGAAAACATATTTGGAGTAATTTCTGGCAAAGACACGTGGCCTTCAGGACAGGCAAGCTTGGATGATAAGAGGATCTCTTCTTTTCCAATCACATCCACAATCACAAGCCCATCAGCAAGACCAATAATAGTTTCAAGCGAATCAGCAATCCTAGACTCAATTCCAGGCTTCATCTTAATCCTGTCGACAATTACTGAAATGTCATGCTTTTTATTCTTATCAAGGTCGATGTCATCTTCGATTTCATATCTTTCTCCATCGATCATGACTCTGACAAAGCCTTCTTTTCTAATATTTTCAAGAGCCTTCTTGTGCTGACCCTTCTTGCCCCTAATCACAGGAGCTAAAAGCTGAATCCTAGAACCCTCTTCAATTTCCATAATCCTATCAACCATCTGGTCCACAGACTGGGCCACAATAGGCTTGCCACAAACTGGACAAAAAGCATCGCCAATCCTAGCATATAAAAGCCTATAATAGTCATAAATCTCAGTCACAGTAGCAACAGTAGACCTAGGGTTCCTATTGGTAGTCTTCTGATCTATAGAAATCGAAGGAGAGAGCCCCTCAATAGCATCAACATCCGGCTTATCAATCCCACCCAAAAACTGCCTAGCATAAGAAGACAAGCTCTCCACATAACGGCGCTGGCCCTCAGCATAGATAGTATCAAAGGCAAGAGTAGACTTCCCAGAACCTGACAAACCAGTAAAGACAATCATCTTGTCACGAGGCAAAGTCAGGTCAATGTTTTTGAGATTATTAGTCCTTGCTCCTTTAATAATAATGTTTTCTTCTGACATCAAAAGTCCTTTCTTTTTTTATCCTAGATAAATTATTTATTCTTTATTTCATTATGAATTATTGTTATTATTTATTAATTTTATTTATTGTTTTGTCTCTTAATGAATTATTGTTATTTACTAATTCTCTTTGTAATTTTATCTTTTAATAAATAATTATTATTAACTATTGAATCTTCGTCTCAAGGGGGAGCCCCAAGGGACCTTCCGCATGGTCTATGGTACCCCCAAAAAGTTGTAGCTCAATTTCTTACAATACAAATATATTATAGATTGATGGTGGCCCTTTTCTATAGAAAAGGGCGATTTATCAAGATAATATACTGATTTTTTCTTTCGACCT
>NZ_JAMXSL010000046.1:0-15530 GCF_026131715.1 Anaerococcus sp. NML200537
GTTCCCCCTAAGGCCCCCTTACGCTACACCCCCGTCTGCTCCTAAAGCGGAGTGCGAACAGAGAAGATTGCCTAACGGCAATCCTCCCTTTTTAGACAGAATCCTTTGTATTAGCTATCCTTATTCTTACTGATTTTGACATTCCGATGCCTAAAAATCTCAATCTAGCCTAAATTTATGTTTTGTATACACTCTACATCTTAGTAGTTACAGAATTTTTATTTTTACTCGTGCGTCAGGAGATTTTCTTAACGGCATCTCCATTTACAAAATCTCCCGACCTTGGGGATATAGTTCTGTATTCTGAGAGAATTATAACGACGAATCAGTTCTAAGGCTCGTTTGCTCTCGCAAACATTGCAATTAGTATGTCTAGAGAAGGTGATCTTAAGATTTACTGAAATAAAATCGTAAATTATTTTAAATCAAGGAAGCGTTAATAAAATTTTGTTGAGCGTAACGAAGTGAAGCGAGTCTAAATTTTTAGCTGACGAGATTTGAAATAATAGATTTTGCTCCAGGATGAATTGCAGTCAGGTCTAACAAAGAAGATTGCCAGAGGCAATCTTCAATTTGCCCTCTGCAAGAGTCGCTTGCGGGGTGTAAGTCTCCATGAGCCGACGGGCTTGCCGGGGGTATAAGGGGGAGGGCGATGTGGACCCAATTTGCCTTAGCGGCCGAGAGCGACGAAAGGGTCCTTGGGCCTCCCCTTGGAACGAAGATTCAATAGTAAATATAAATAATTCATAATGAGATTAAGTTACGAAGAGAACAACTTTATAATGCTATTATCTTGGATAGTATAAAAAAGGGTTTTTAGGGGAAAACCCCCTAAAATAATTTATCTTGGTTAAAATAAAAAATAATCTGGTATAATAGTATATAAGCAACAATAACAAATCTTGGATTTTAAAAGGAGTATTTTATGAATAGACGTAAGAAAAAGAATTTTGCTAAGGAAAGTGGAAATGTTTTACTAGCTTTATTTGTTGTAAATTTAATTTCATTATTTATATTGAGTAAACTTATCAGAAGTATCAGTTTTGATAAGACATCTGCCCTTTTTATTACAGCAGGAGTTTTGACTATACTTGAAAAGTTTGTAGAGCCAGTACTTAGATTTTTTGCCTTTCCTATCACAATTTTGACTTTTGGCTTATTTTCCCTTGTGATTTCTGCCTTTGTTTTATCTTTGGCATTTAAATTTGTAGGCGGGGCATATATTAATAGTAGCTTTTTTAGTTTGATTTTTGCAAGCATTGTCTTATCAATTGTTTCATCATTTGTAATGAAGTTATTATCTTAAGGAGGTTATGATGGAAGAAAGTAAGAAGAAAGAAGTTGAAAAACGTGGTATTTTCAACGAAAACGGGGATATAGATCTAGCGAAGAGAAAGATTATCCAAGGTAATACCACAAATCTTAACGATTTTAATAACTTAAAATATACCTGGACAAGCGATTGGTATAGGCAGGCTATGAATAACTTCTGGATTCCTGAGGAGATTAACTTAAGCCAGGATATTAAGGATTATAGGAAGCTTGATCAGTATGAAAAGAGGGCTTTTGATAGGATTTTATCTTTCCTAACCTATCTTGATTCAATACAAACTGCCAATTTGCCTAACCTACAAACCTATGTTACAGCAAATGAGATTAACCTTTGTTTGTCAATTCAGACCTACCAAGAGTCAATCCACTCTCAATCTTATTCCTATATCCTAGATACAATTTGTTCACCAGAAGAAAGAACTAGGATTTTATACCTATGGAAGGAAGATGATCATTTGCTTCGTCGTAATGAGTTTATAGGCGACCAATACAATGAATTCTTGCAAAAAGATAATGAATTCCAATTTGTAAAGGCCCTTATAGCAAATTATATCCTAGAAGGAATCTACTTCTATTCAGGCTTCTCCTTCTTCTACAACCTAGGTAGAAATGGCAAGATGCCAGGAACTGTCCAAGAGATAAGATATATAAATAGGGATGAAAATACACATTTATGGCTCTTTAGGTCTCTTATAAATGACCTTAAAAAGGAAAGGCCAGACCTATTTACTGATGAAGCTATTGAAATCTACAGGGACATGCTAAAAGAAGGTGTTAGACAAGAAATCGAATGGGGCAAATATGCCATAGGCGATAATATAGCAGGCCTTTCTACAAAGATGATTGAAGATTACATCAAATACCTAGGCAATCTTCGTGCTCTAGGTCTTGGCTTTGAGCCACTATTTGAAGGCTATAAGGAAATCCCACAATCAATGAAATGGGTAGATGAAATCTCAGATCCAAACGCAGTAAAAACCGACTTCTTCGAAGCCAAGGTTACAGCTTATTCTAAATCATCAATAATTGAAGATGACCTATAAAACAAAAAGAGAAAGTTGCTTTTAAGCGCTTTCTCTTTTTGTTTCAAAATCATTTAATTGACTGTTTTATTGACTCAGCCATGGATTTTACTAGGGATTCGTTGGCAAGTGGGCCTGCTACTATTAGACTTATATAGGAGTCATTAGTTTTTATTAGGTATTTTTTGCCTGTGAGGGTGTCATTTTGTAGGTAGATTCTGACATCTCCTTCTAGGATATTTTTGTATTTATTTATTTTTCCCATATTTACGATTTGGGCTGGGTAGAGTATTTGGCCTGAGTTTTGGCTATAAGCTTGGTAGATATCACCTGTAATTTTATCTTCTTTTATTATTATTTCTGCTATTACTTCGTTTTTATCCTTGGCTATGAAGGATTTTAGCTTATCATCGTCTTGGTGGAGGTAGAAGTTTTCTGGGATTTTTATTTTTTGCTTATCTATTATGATTTCCTTGTTTGCAAATACTGAAAGGGCATCCTTGTGGTCTTTGAATGATTTATTTATTTCTAAGGGATCATCTGGAGCATTGTAGGCTGTCATTAGGATATCTGCCATGATAGCTGCTGATGCATTTGACTTACTTGTATCTTCACTTATCACAAAATAGATTAGGCCCCTGTCTCCTTTTATAAAAAAGTGGGTTGATCTTTTATTGCCATTTTTGCTTATAAAATATGCGCTATCAAGATTTGTCATGATATTTTTTATAGGCATTGATTTTATTTTTTGACTTAGATTTTTTTCTTTTATTATTTTGCTAGATAAGTCTATGAGATCATAATCGTAAAAATCGCTTAAATCTTCAAAAGATATGACTAGATCATAGGCAAGACTTGTTGGGAAATCTATATAATATATATTATCGTTTTTGAAGATTTGGCCCTTTTCCGGTATCCTAAAAAATAAGTCGGCTAGCTTTACTTCTTTGTTATAATCAAGATTGGCTAAATCTTTTTTGTCATAGGAGTCGATTCCTTTGATATTTGATGGATAATCTATTAGCTTTACTCTTGTGTAGAGAGATTGGTCATAAGAATAAGATTGTATTTTTGAAAGCGAATAGGCTTCTAAGTTTGGCCTATCTTTGCTTTTACAGCCTACTAAAAGTAAGGCAAAAATAAGTGTTATTAGAGTTTTTTTCATAAAATTTCCTTTTTATTTGTAATATCGCAATTATTTTGTCTAGATTATACCCGTTTTGGGTAAAAATATGATATAATTTAAGTATAAACAGGGGGTGAAATATGACTGATGATATTCTAAGTCAAGTTAAGCTTGCAGAAGAAACTGCGGCAAAAGAGCTTGACGCTGCCAAAGATCAGGCTAGGGAGCTCATCGAAGAGGCAAAAAATCAAGCAAATCTTGCCTATAAAGATGAGATCGCCAAGGCTAAGAAAAAGGCCGAAGAGATCCTAGCTGATGCTAAAAAAGAGGCAGAAAAAAAGAGAGAACCAGTGATAGCAAAAGCAAGAGATGAGTCAAAAAAAATCTTGGATGTAGATAAGGCCAAGGTTGAAGCGACTATCAATACTCTTGTAGAAAGGATAGTAAATAATGGCAATAGTTAAGATGAATAAGTTTAGCTTACTTGCCTTTGAGGAAAAAAGGAGCTTATTACTTGATATTCTTCAAAATTTTAACTATGTGCATTTTAACGATTTAAAAGTAAAAGAAGACGAAACTTATCTAAAAGAGCTTACAAATTCTACTAAAATCCAAGCCTTGGATGAAGAGCTTGATAAATTAGCTTTTGCTATTGAGACTAGCTTAAAATATTCATCTACAGAAGATAGTAAAGACTTTAAAAGGCTAGATATTGATGAGGTCTATAAGGATTCTGAGAATTTTGATTTTAATCTCATTTACGATAAGCTTATAAAATTAGTTAAAGAAAGAGAAGGACTGGTTGATAAAAACCAAGCCATAGAGCAGAAAATAGGAGACCTTAATCCATGGAAGGATATAGATATCGATATTAGAAGTCTGTACGATTCTAAGAGAGTCTATGTAGAGACAGGTACTATTTCTAGCCAGTTTTACGATGGACTAAAGAAGAGCCTAGTCGATAAAAACTTTAGCAAATCCCTAATCTATAGGTATTCGGAAGTGGATAAGACTAGCTTTATTGTTGCTATCGCTTCTCTTGATGAGGAAGAAAGATTTAAAGAACTTTTAAGAGAGTACGGATTTTCAAGAATAAGTATTAAGGCAGATGCTTCTGTAAGCAAGAGCCTAAGTGCCCTTAAGAAAGAAGAAGCTAATCTTAAGACAGAAATTAAGAAAATTGAGGCTGAAATAGGAGAGTTTGATAAATATCTAGAAGATTTCTATTTGTATCAATCATATCTTGTCAATGAAAAGAACAAGGAAGAAGCTACAGAAAACTTCCTTAAGACTTCTCAAATGGATGTTATTGAAGGATACATACCTGAGTCTATGACTGACAGGTTTAAAGCCGACATAGAAAAATCCTTAGATAAAGAATATATCCTAGATATAAAAGATGCTGACAAGGATGATCCAGATGTACCTATTATCCTTGAAAACAACGCAATAGTTGAACCTTACGAATCTGTTGTTGAAACCTATGCCCTACCTAAATATAACGAATTTGACCCATCCTTGCTTGTGGCCATTTTCTATACTATATTTACAGGCTTTATGATTGGAGACTTAGGTTATGGAGCTCTTGGTGTGATTGCAACCCTTGTAATCCTCAAGAAAAAAGACTTGCCAAAATCAACAGAGAAGATGATTAAGCTATTTTTAGGCATATCCCTATCAGCTTGCTGTTTTGGAGTATTATTTGGATCAGTCTTTGGCGGAATTATCGATGTGCCATTTGGCTGGATTGATACCCAAACTGATATCAATACGCTTATTACTATAAGTCTTATCATAGGAGGAGCGGCCCTATTTATCGCTCTTGGAATGAAAGGCTATATGTATATAAGAGATGGCAAACCTATGGATGCCATCTACGATGTTTTGTTTTGGTATATGGCAGTAGGTGGACCAATCTACTATTTCCTAAGCAAAAACAAAATAGGCCTTTACCTCATGGCGGTCGGCATGGTTGGCATAGTCCTATTTGCAGGACGTGATGCTAAATCAATAGGCGGAAGGATTGGTTCCGGGGTCTATGACCTATACGGAATTACTTCTTGGGTAGGAGACTTTGTATCCTTCTTAAGACTTATGGCCCTGGTTTTATCAGGCGGCTTTGTAGCCTATGCGGTAAATGTAATTGTTAAAATGTTATTTGGGGCAGGTATTGGCGGAATTATAGGCGGAATCCTAGTCTTTGTAGTATTCCAACTATTTAATATGTTCCTATCCTACTTGTCAGCCTACGTTCACTCACTAAGACTTATCTATGTAGAGATGTTTGGTAAGTTTTATGAAGGCGGCGGCGTTAAATTTAAAGAAATGTTAGAAGATACTAAAAAAATATTAATTAATAGAGGAGAAAGAAAATGACAGAATTTTTAGTTCAAAACGGTGGAATGGTTTTTGGTGTTCTAGCTATGGCATTAGCAACACTATTATCAGGTATGGGAAGTGCTAAGGGAACAGGTATGGCAGGTGAAGCTGCAGCAGCTCTTACAGTAGAACAACCAGAAAAGTTTGGTAAGGTACTAGTTCTTCAGCTACTACCAGGTACACAAGGTCTTTACGGCTTTGCAATTGCTTTCTTTATCATGGGTAAACTAAGCCCAGATATGACCTTTGCAGACGGCCTATATTTTTTAATGGCAGCACTTCCAGTAGCTATAGTAGGTTACTTCTCAGCTGTAAAACAATCAAAGGTAGCTATAGCAGGTATCAATATCCTAGCTAAAAACGAACCAGAATTCGTTAAGGGTATGATCTACTCAGTAATGGTTGAGCTTTACGCAATCTTAGGATTTGTTATTTCCCTACTACTTGTAATGAGAGCATAATATTAGGATAAGATTATGACTAATCTTGATTTAATATTAGAATCAATAAGGAAAAAAGGCGAAGAGGAAAAAAATCAGATATTAAAGGCTGCTGAAGGCGAAGCTAAGGAAATTAGGGAAAAATCTGAAGCAGAAGTAAAAGTTGAGGTAGATAAGATTATAGATAATGCCAAAAAAGAAGCTAAGCAAATTTTGGCCAATGAAGAGCTTTCAGCATCAAGAAATGCCCGTGATATAAAAATCACAGCCAAAAACGAGCTCATAAATTCTATAATCGAAAGGCTCACAGAAGAGCTCAAAAACCTAGATAATCATTCTTACAAGAAGTTTGTCCTAAATAGACTTAAGGAATTCCCAGGCAAGAAGGCAGATATCATCTTAAGGGATGGAACCTTCTTTGACTCAGAAGACCTAAAAGGACTAAATGTTTCATATGAAACAGTCGATGATGGTTTCATAATAAAAGATGGGGATGTTATCTATGACAATAGCTTTTCATCAATAATCGACTATAACAAGGATGAAATTAAGAAAATAATATCTGGTATTTTTGAAGAAAGGTAATTATGAAAAGAGATGACTTCATAGGAGCTTCTATATCAACTAGAATATATGAAGATGATCTAGTAAAGGATTTTTATAGGTTAAATGAATTAGACTCCCTAAGCGAGATAATGAATGCCCTATCAGATTCATCCTATGGTAGATATATCCAAGAATTAAGAAGGCCAGAAGAATATGAAGAAATCCTAAGCAAGGAACTGGTAAGGGTGTATGACAAAATCGAAGATATAACCCCAGATAAAAATCTGACAGACTATCTAAGAGAAAAGTATAACTTCCACAATTTAAAAGTCCTTGCCAAGGAAATTATCCAAGATGAAGATTATAAGTATTCCCCAATGGGCAATATAGATGTAGACTATCTTAAAAGACAAATTTTAAAGACAGACGAAAAAGATATCTTTGAAGATGATGAAGAAAACATCTATCTTACCTATCTAAAAAGAGCCATAGATGCTTATGAGGATAGGAAAGACCCAGCCATGATAGACATATCCCTAGATAAGTCTTATTATGAAAGAGAGCTTGATATAGCAAATGCCACTGGCATGGATTCACTTATAAACTACACAAAGGAAGCCATTGACCTTATAAATGTCAAAACCCTACTAAGGGTAAGAGATTTAGACCAACTAGGTGATTGCCTAATAGATGGCGGCTTTATAGACAAGGACAGGTTTCTTGAAATGTATAAGCTTGATATGACAGGACTTTTGATAAAAATGTCCAATGATAAGATTTATCCATATCTAGCTAGGGCCCTTGACAATGATAAGGGAGAGGTTGAAAATCTCCTAAATCTAGAAAAGGCAATAGATGATCACTTTATGGACTTTGCAAAGGCCAGCAAGGCTGTAACCTATGGCCCAGAAGTTCTACTTGCCTATCTAATCAGCAAGGAGCAAGAAATCAAAAACCTAAGGATAATCTTTATATCTAAGCTAAATGGCCTTTCAAAAGAATTCACAAAAGATAGATTGAGAGAAGCTTATGTATAAAATAGCAGTAATAGGCGATAAGGATTCGATACTAGCCTTTAAGGCCATAGGTATCGAGGTTTTTACAGCCATAGACAAAGACGATGCAAGTAAACTTGTAAAAAAATTAGCAGGGGATAATTATGGAGTAATCTTCATAACAGAAGCCTTTGCCAAGGATATACAAGAAACAATAGATAAATACAGAGAAGCTCTAAGGCCAGCCATTATCCTAATCCCATCTAACAAGGGATCTTTAGGTCTAGGCCTTGCCGATATCAACCGTTCAGTTGAGAAGGCAGTCGGAGCAAACATTCTAAATTAAAGGAGCTTAATTTGAATATAGGTAAAATTACTAAAGTATCTGGACCACTAATAGAGGCATCAGGCCTATCTGATGCTAATATCTATGACGTGGTAGAGGTATCAAAAGATAAGCTCATCGGCGAAATAATTGAGATGAGGGGAGATGTAGCAAGTATTCAAGTTTATGAAGAGACAACCGGTATAGGACCTGGCGATGAAGTTAGGTCAACAGGTAGGCCTCTATCAGTAGAGCTTGGACCAGGCATGCTTGAAAGAATGTATGATGGTATCCAAAGACCACTAGAAAAACTTGAAGAGCTTGCAGGAAATTTCCTAACAAGAGGGGTAACTTCCCCAGGACTAGATAGGGACAAAGTTTGGGAATTTAAGGCTCTTTTAGAAAAGGGCGCAGAAGTTGTTCCAGGTGATATACTAGGAGAAGTAGAAGAAACAACAGTTATCACCCACAAGATTATGGTTCCAAACGGAGTAAAAGGAAGATTAAAAGAGATTAAATCTGGAGAATTTAAGGTAGCTGACACCATTGCTGTTGTAGAAACAGAAGATGGGGATAAAGAGCTAAACATGATCCAATATTGGCCAGTAAGGAAGGCTCGTCCTATCAAAAGAAAGATAGACCCAAATGAGCCACTTATCACAGGCCAAAGGGTAATAGATACCTTCTTCCCAGTAGCTAAGGGCGGTACAGCTGCAATCCCAGGACCATTTGGTTCAGGAAAGACTGTAGTCCAACACCAGATAGCAAAATATGCTGATGCCGACATAGTAATCTATGTAGGTTGTGGTGAACGTGGAAACGAGATGACAGACGTACTTAACGAATTCCCAGAGTTAATCGATCCAAAAACTGGCGAATCAATAATGAAACGTACAGTTCTTATAGCAAATACATCAAATATGCCAGTAGCGGCCAGAGAGGCATCAATTTATACAGGTATAACCCTTGCTGAATACTTCAGAGACATGGGCTATAACGTAGCTATGATGGCAGATTCTACAAGCCGTTGGGCAGAGGCCCTTCGTGAGATGAGTGGTCGTCTAGAAGAGATGCCTGGTGATGAAGGTTATCCAGCTTATCTAGCAAGTAGGGTTGCAGAATTTTACGAAAGAGCTGGTAAGGTAGAAGTTTTAGGAAATAGAGATGATATCGGTACACTTTCAGTAATAGGAGCCGTATCTCCTCCAGGTGGAGACTTATCAGAACCAGTAACCCAAGCTACCCTACGTATAGTAAAGGTATTCTGGGGCCTAGATTATGACCTATCCTACCAAAGACACTTCCCAGCTATCAACTGGTTAAACTCATATTCACTCTACCAAGACAAGATGGATAAGTTTATAGACAAGGCAGTTGACCAAGATTTCTCAACTCATAGAAAACGTGCTATGAGCCTACTCCAACAAGAATCAGGCCTTTTAGAGGTAGTAAGACTTGTAGGTCGTGATGCCCTATCAGATGATGATAAGCTTAAACTAAATGTAACCAAATCTATCAGAGAAGACTACTTACAACAAAATGCCTTCCACGATATAGATACCTACTGTTCACTAGATAAACAGGATAAGATGCTTGGCACAATCCTCTATAACTACGATAAGTCCCTAGAGGCACTAGGAGCAGGAGTAGAGTTAAAAGATATAGAAAATCTAGAAGTAGTAGAAGCAATCACCAGACTAAAACTAGTAAGTGAAGATGACAAGGCTAGATTTGACCAAATTAAAGAAGAAATAGACAAACAAATCGGCGAACTAATTAAGAGGGAGGCAAAAGATGCTTAAGGAATATAAAACCGTAACAGAAGTAGTTGGCCCTCTTATGCTCGTAGAAGGAGTAGAGGGAGTCGATAACGAAGAGCTTGTTGATATCAAGCTACAAAATGGCGAGCACCGCAGAGGTAGGGTAATAGAAATAGAAAAAGACCGTGCCATGGTTCAGCTATTTGAAGGATCAACAGGTATCAACCTAAAATCAACCTCAGTAAGATTTTTGGGTAGGCCACTAGAGCTTGCAGTAAGCGAGGACATGATTGGTCGTGCCTTCAATGGTCTAGGTGAAGCCATAGATGATGGTCCAGAAATCATTCCTGAAGAAAAAAGAGATGTAAATGGTACAGCCATCAACCCTGTATCAAGGGACTACCCATCAGAATTTATCCAAACAGGTATATCAACAATCGATGGACTAAACACCCTAGTTCGTGGCCAAAAGCTACCAATATTTTCTGGAAACGGTCTGCCACACAACCAAGTAGCAGCTCAAATTGCCAGACAAGCAAGGGTACTCGGAGATGATGAAGGCTTTGCCGTAGTCTTTGCAGCCATAGGTATCACCTTTGAAGAAGCACAATTTTTCATGGATGACTTCAAAAAGACAGGGGCAATCGACCGTTCAGTACTCTTTATGAACCTAGCAGATGACCCAGCCATAGAGCGTCTATCAACACCAAAAATGGCCCTAACCTGTGCTGAATACCTAGCTTTCGAAAAGGATATGCAAGTACTAGTAATCATGACAGACATGACAAACTACGCAGAAGCCCTTCGTGAAGTATCAGCAGCTAGAAAAGAAGTACCAGGTCGTCGTGGTTACCCAGGTTACCTATATACAGACCTTTCAACAATCTATGAGAGAGCTGGAAAACTTCGTGGCAAACCAGGAACAATTACCCAAATTCCAATCCTATCCATGCCAGAAGATGATATAACCCACCCAATCCCAGACCTAACAGGCTACATCACAGAAGGACAGATAATCCTAGATAGGAGCCTATATAACCAAGGAGCCCAACCACCAGTATCAATCCTACCATCCCTATCAAGACTTAAAGATAAGGGTATAGGCAAGGGCAAAACTAGAGAAGACCACGCAGATACCATGAACCAAATCTACGCAGCCTACGCCTCAGGTGTAGATGCTCGTGAGCTTCAAAAAATCCTAGGTGACTCAGCCCTATCAGATGCAGACCTTGCCTTTGCAGAATTTGCCAAGGCCTTTGAGGAAAAATACATCAATCAAGGTTATTACACAAATAGGACCATAGAAGAAACCCTAAACTTGGGTTGGGAATTATTAAAGATAATACCAAAATCAGAACTTAAGAGAATTGATGATGCCCTTATTGAAAAATACATGGATTAGGAGCATAAAATGGCAAGACTAAAAGTAACTCCAACAAGGATGAACCTAAACACCCTTAAGGATAGGCTTGCCACTGCCAAAAGAGGCTACAAGCTATTAAAAGATAAGCAAGATGAGCTAATGAGACAATTCCTAGAACTAATCAGGAAAAACAAGACCCTAAGAGAAGAAGTTGAAAAAGAATTATCAGATTCCTTCGCCTCATTCCTTATGGCCTCAGCCTTCATGAGCCCAGAAGTCCTCGAAGAAGCAGTAAGCTTCCCAACACAAAAGGTAGGCATTGACATAAAAACAGCCAATGTCATGAGTGTTAGGATTCCTAAGATGGAGTTTAAAGTAGAAAAAAACGAAAACGCAAGCGATTTGCCATATGGTTATGCTACAACAAGTGCAGGTCTAGATGAGGCCCTACTAAAGCTAAACCATGTCACAGATAGACTTCTAAGCCTAGCCGAGCTAGAGAAGACAACCCAGCTAATGGCTGATGAAATAGAATCAACCAGAAGAAGGGTAAACGCCCTAGAATATAGGACAATCCCAGACTTAGAAGAAACAATCAAATATATCAGATCAAAACTAGAAGAAAACGAAAGAGCAACTATCTCTCGTTTGATGAAGGTAAAAGATATAATTTCAGAAGAAAGATAAGAAACTCCCCGGTCTGGGGAGTTTTAAATTTGTTTAAAATTTAAATGATTTTTAGCAAATTCCTTTATAATAAATTTTTAGTCAGTATAATATAAATCGTGACGCAAAATTTATGAGAGGAAAGAAATGAAAAAGAACAAATTATCAATAGTATTCCTAAGCTTAGTTGGGATATTATCAATATATATAGTAAATACCCATCCAGAAACTTTTGCAAGCCCCTGGGCCCTCATGCCGCCTATAGTGGCAATCCTTATGGCACTAATCACCAAGGAAGTTTATTCTTCCTTATTTATAGGTCTTGTAATCGGGGCAATTCTTGCAAGTGGTGGTTCGCTTGGGAAATTTTTAGACAATGTAATAGTAGAAGGCTTCATAAATGCAATACAGGATAATGGGGGAATCTTTATTTTCCTTATTTCCTTGGGAGTTATGGTAAGTCTTATAAATGAATCAGGAGGATCGAAAGCCTTTGGCAAGTGGGCCCATTCCAAGATTAAATCTAGGAAACAAGCCCAAATCTCGACCTATTTCCTATCAGCCATGCTCTTTATAGACGATTATTTTAATTGCCTAACAACAGGCTCAGTCATGAAGCCAATTACAGATTCCTACAAGATTTCAAGGGCAAAGCTAGCCTATATAATAGATGCAACAGCAGCTCCCATCTGCATGATAGCGCCGATTTCATCCTGGGCTGCAGCAGTATCAGGCTATGCTGAAGGAACAGGCTTATCTGGTATAGAGATGTTTATAAGGGCCATTCCCTTTAATTTCTATTCACTTTTAACCCTAGTCTTTGTTGCTACAATAATCCTTACAGACAATGACTACGGCCCAATGAAAGAATTCGAACAAAGGGCAAAAGAAAGCGGAGAGCTTGGGATAAATAGCAAAAAACAAATAGAAACTAGTGATGATGGGATAGAAGGCAGAGTTAGAGACTTGGTCTTTCCAATAATCATCCTAATTATATCCTGCATCAGCAGCCTAATCTATGTGGGTGGATTTTTTGATAAGGCAAGCCCTTATTACATGGACTTTGTAAATGCCTTTGCCAATACAGATTCCCAGGTAGCCCTTGCTACAGGATCAGTCATTGCCCTAATAATTTCTATGATATTTTTAAATTTGAGTGGCAGGATTAGCTTTGAAAGGTCTATGGAGCTCCTTCCAGAGGGCTTTTCATCTATGACATCAGCCATCCTTATTTTAAGCCTTGCCACAAGCCTTAAAAATATTTCTAATGACCTTCTAGGATCTGCAGCCTTTGTTGGAAATGTCATGACAAATGTGGCAGGAAGTTTAAATAATTTCCTACCTGCTGTAATCTTTGTGGTAGCCATAGCCCTAGCCTTTGCTACAGGCACAAGTTGGGGGACCTTTGGTATCCTTATACCAATAGTCGCATCTATGTTTGATCCGGCCAATCCCTTATTTTTTATAGGCATATCAGCCTGCCTATCTGGGGCAGTATGCGGAGATCACATCTCTCCAATATCAGATACAACAATCATGTCATCAGCAGGGGCTGGAGCCAACCACATCGACCATGTCAAAACCCAACTTCCTTATGGATTAACAGTAGCAGCCATTGCCTTTATATCCTATATAATAGCAGGCTTTAGCAAAAGTGCGACTATTTCCCTTGCCTTTGGGATAATAGTTATAATGGTTCTCATGTTTCTAATAAAAAAGTTAAAGCGAGCTTAGGCTTGCTTTTTTAGTGGGTGAAACTTTGACAGCTAAGGCCTAAATCCATATAGTCATAGAGATTAAGGAGAGAAAATGGATTATATTTATAAATTTGATACCGACAATGGTTTTGAAAAAACCGACATAGATAGCTTTTATGATGTAATAGAAGATGAAGATTTTTATCTGATGTATCTGGGCAAGGATTCCTTTATAGACTTCGCTAAGACCTATGACATAGATACAGCAATCATTGACCTGCTTTTGACAGATTCATCCAAGAAATCCTACATGGCAGTAGAAGATAAGTACACCTTCGCCATACTAGAGATGCTTGATATCAGGGGCAATCTAGATGCATCTGACCTCATAGGATTTTATATAGAAAATAACAGGCTAATAATTGTAGACCTCTACGATAGGGATAAGTCATCAGCCAGGGCTTTTAAGAAAATCTTGACCAAGAAATTTTCAGCCAGGTCTCCAGGAAGAATCTTAAAACACTTCATAACAGCCCTGATAGAAAATCATAACTCAATCTTTGACCAAATCAAAAACTCAACAGCCTCCATAGAAGATGGGATAAATAAGAACAAAAAGCCAAAAAATTCTATAGAGATGATTTCAGATAATAGGCACAAGGCCTTAAATCTCTACACATCTTACGAAAGACTCCTGGATACAATTGAAGTCTTAGTAGAAAATGAAAATGACATTTTTGATGACGATGACATCAAGCACCTAAAGAGTGTATCCTTTAGGGTTGAAAGGTACTCATCAAACATATCATATCTTTCAGATTATATAACAAATGTAAAAGACTCCTACGCCTCAAAAATGGACCTAACCATGAATAACACCATGAAAGTCCTAACAGTAGTAACAACAATCTTCACCCCAATAACAATACTCACAGGCTGGTACGGGATGAACTTTGAAAACATGCCAGAACTAAACTGGGAACACGGCTACCTATATGTGATAGTCTTGTCATTATTTTCACTTCTAGTTGGGACCTTATTATTTAGGAAGTTGGACAAATAATATCGGATTTAGGGGGCTTCCCCCTAAATATCCCCTTTTTTTTATTACTTAATTTTTTAATGAATTATTGTTATTTACTATTTTTCTTCGTAAATTTATCTTTTATTAAATGATTATTATTTACAATTGAATCTTCGTCTCAAGGGGGAGCCCCAAGGGACCTTCCGCATGGTCCCTTATCGGGCTCCCCCTTGTACCCCCTCCCCGTTACACCCCCAGGCGGCCCCTAAAGCGGGGAGCATGAACAGAAGCTTGCCTTCGGCAAGCCACTCTTGGTAGACAAAATTCCTTGTATTGGCTATTCCTATCCTTACTGATTTTGACATTCCGATGCCTAAAAATCTCAATCTAGCCCAAATTTTTGTTTTATATATACTCTACATCTCAGTACTTACAGAATTTTAATTTTAACTCGTGCGTCAGGAGATTTTCTTAACGGCATCTCCATTTACAAAATTTCCCGACTTTGTGAAAATAGGTCTTTATTCTGAGAGAAATATAACAACTAATCGGTTCTAAGGCTCGTTTGCCTCTGGCAAACATTGCTATTAGTGGGTCTAGGAAAAAGAGCTTTTAGACTTACAGAATTAAAATCGTCAATTATTTTAAATCGAGGAAGCGTTAAGAAAATTTTGTTGAACGAAACGAAGTGGAGTGAATCTAAATTTTTAGCTGACGAGATTTGAAATAATAGATTTTGCACCAGAATGAATAGCAGTCATGTCTAACAAATAAGATTGCTAGAGGCAATCTTCAATTTGCCCTCTGCAAGAGCCGCTTGGAGGGTGTAGCGAAGAGGGGGTGTAAGGGGGAGAG
>NZ_JAMXSL010000047.1:0-15087 GCF_026131715.1 Anaerococcus sp. NML200537
CTGCACCTGTGATCATGTTTTTAACGTAGTCAGCGTGGCCTGGAGCGTCGATGTGTGCGTAGTGTCTTTTTTCTGTTTCGTATTCTACTACTGATGTGTTGATTGTGATTCCACGTTCTCTTTCTTCAGGAGCTTTATCGATGTGTTCATAATCGATGTATTCACCTGTACCGTATTTTTTGTTTAGGGCTTGGGTGATTGCTGCTGTTGTTGTTGTTTTACCGTGGTCTACGTGGCCGATTGTACCAATATTAATATGTGGTTTGCTTCTTTCAAATGTTTGTTTACTCATTAATTCCTCCTAATGTACTCTTATTCTTTATTTTACCATATTTATAATAAAAATTCTATTATTTTATAGATAATTATTTTATTAAGTTTTACTTGCATTTTTTTATGTAGCTTGTATAATAGAATATATGCCACTTTAGCTCAGTAGGTAGAGCGCTTCCATGGTAAGGAAGAGGTCCTCGGTTCAATTCCGGGAAGTGGCTCCATTTTTTTGCAATAAAACAGACTTATTTTTTTAATCCCCACATAAATGGAGATTTTAAAATAAGTCTGTTTTTTTATTTATACTAGACCCATGGCATAAATTACTGCTATAGCAACTATTACTACTAATAAGGAAATAACAAACCCGTGAATCATTGGATTAATGCCTGCCTTTTTCATATCCCTATACTTAGTATTTAATCCTATTGCAGCAAGAGCTGCCACCATCAAAAATTTTGATATGGTTTTTAGATTATTTGATAAATTTTGAGATATAAGCCCCATTGAGTTTAGGCCAACCATTATTAAAAATCCTAAAATAAAATAAGGAATTATTGAAGTAACAGAAAATTTCTTTTCTATATAATCATGTCCTAGTTTTTTAACTTCCAACCTATGATGTATAAGTCTAAATATCAGTACAACTGGTATTATTGATAAGGTTCTGGTAAGTTTTACCATTGTAGCAAAATCTCCTGCAGCATCTGAATAAGCAAAACCCGCTGCTACTACAGAACTTGTATCATTAACGGCTGTTCCTGTCCAAAGCCCGTAGGCCATATCCGAAAGTCCTAGAGCCTTACCCATTATAGGAAAGACTACTATCATTAGCATATCAAATAAAAATGTTGCGCTCATTGCATAGGCAATATCCGTATCCTCAGCCTCTATAACAGGTGCTATGGCTGCTATTGCAGATCCTCCACAGATACCTGTGCCTGCTGATATGAGATTACTCATCTTCCAATTAAGGCCTAAGGCTTTTCCTATAAAATATCCTGCTCCAAAACATGTTAATAAGGTAAATACCATTACATATATTGATAGCTTACCTACAGATAAAACCATATTTATGTTAAGGCTTGCTCCAAATAAAATGATTGCAAACTTCAATAGTCTTTTTGATGTAAATCTTATACCATCTTTTAGGACTTTTTCGGTATCGATTATTGTATTTAAAAACATTCCTATAAATAATGCTATAACCGATCCACCAATTACGTGTATTGGCAATAAATTTTCTAAAAATTGCGAAATAAAAGCAATTAGTAAAGCCAAGCCTATGCCTGGTAAATATAATAATATTTTTTTCATTTTCCCTCCATTCTTACTAATAAAAAAAGCGTTTGAAAAAACGCTAAATTTTCACTTACATTCTGGGCATACACCCCTATAGATTACTTCTGTGGTATCTATTATATAATCTTTTAACATATCTGGTTTTTTCATGTCTGATATTTCCAAATCCTGAATTTTGCCGCAAGATTCACAAATAAAGTGTCCATGGTTAGGCCTTTTAAATTCATACCTCTTTGAAGACATATTAAAGTCGAGCTCTTTTACAAGTTTATTTTTTACGAAAAGATTTAAGCTATTGTAAACTGTAGCTTGACTAATTACAGGATCCTTAGTTACTAAGTCACTAAAAATCATCTCTGCTGTTGGGTGAATAGGATGGGTTATCAAATAATCCAAAATTAATAATCTCTGGTGAGATATCCTTATATTTTTGTCTTGAAGAATTTTTTTAAGTTTATTTAGCCTTTTATCAGGATCTTCATCTCTTAAACTCTCTACATACTTGTGCATATTTTCCCACACCTTTCTATCTTAGAATATACGTGAAAATGTCTATTTGTCAATCATTGGGAATGATTATCTAAATCAATTCTCTGTCTTTAAAAAGGTTTATTTTTATATTTTTTGAATAAAAACCTATAAGTATATGAATAAGTATTCTTACTATTAAGTGATTATATAAAAATTTAAAAGCTCCCAGTGAATACTAGGAGCCTTTACTAAATTTAAATTATTATTTAATTAAGCTAATTCTACTTCAGCGCCTGCTTCTTCTAGAGCTGCTTTAACTTCTTCAGCCTTATCTTTAGCTACGCCTTCAAGTACGTTTCCTGGAGCACCGTCTACAAGTGCTTTAGCTTCTTTTAGTCCAAGACCAGCTACATCTTTAACAACTTTAATTACGTTGATTTTTGATTGTCCAGCTGATTTAAGAACTACGTCAAATTCTGATTTTTCTGCTGCTGCTTCACCAGCTGCTCCGCCTGCTGCTGGAGCTGCTACTGCTACTGCTGCTTGTGCAGATACGTCAAATTCTTCTTCGATTGCTTTAACTAGTTCTGAAAGTTCAAGAACTGTAAGATTTTTGATTTCTTCTAATAGGTTTGTTACTTTTTCTGATGCCATTTTTATATTCTCCTTAAATTATATTGTTATTATGCTGCTTCGTTTTCTTTTTTGCTTGCCACTTCATTAAGGGCGATAGCAAGTTTAGATATAGTGTTATTAAGATCTCCAGCAAGAGTTCTAATAGGTGCTTGTAATACATTTGCAAGCATTGAGTGAAGTACTTCTGTTCCTGGTAATGTAGCTATTGCCATCATTTGTTCACTATTTTGGTAGTTTCCTTCAACTATACCTGATTTAAGTGTTAACTTGTCTGCGTTTTCGTCGTTTTCTTTTCTGTAGTCAACTGCTATCTTTGGTCCGTCAACTAATTCTGTGTTTGAGAAGATTAGTGCGTTTGATCCCTTTAGGTCTTCGATTAATTCTGTATATCCAAGTTCTTCAAAAGCAAATCTCATCATTGTATTCTTGTAAACTTTGTATTCAGTGTCTTTTTCTCTGAATTTGTTACGAAGATCTGTGATTTCCTTAACGTCCATGCGGTCAAAACCTACTAATGTTACTGATTTCGCATTTTCGATTTTTCCTTTGATTTCATCAACTACTAGCTGTTTAGCTGCTATAGCTTTTTCGCTCACTTTTTCACCTCCTAAGGCTAATGGTAGGTATATAAAAACCCCACTTATAAAGACACCTTAAAGATGCCCATACCGGTGGGGATGTGTGTAATTTTCCCACCTATACGCAATTATTAAACATTTATGTCTGCGTAGTCTTTGGTAGCCTGTTTATTTGACTTTTATATTATATCACCAATTTCTAAAAATGCAAATTATTTTTCTGCTAATTCTGCAGCTTTAGCTGGGTTTAGTTTAACACCAGGACCCATTGTTGATGATACGGTGATTGATCTGATATATTTACCCTTTGCTGCTGCTGGTCTAGCTTTTACTACTTCTGTAATTAAAGCTCTGATATTTTCAGTAAGTTTTTCAGCACCAAATGATACTTTTCCTGTTGGTACGTGGATAAGGTTAGCTTTGTCTGTTCTGTATTCTACCTTACCTGCTTTGATGTCAGCGATAGCTTGTGCTACATCATTTGTTACTGTACCTGTTTTTGGGTTTGGCATTAAGCCTTGAGGTCCTAGTACTCTACCTAGTCTACCTACTGTTGCCATCATATCTGGTGTAGCTATTACTACATCAAAATCTAACCAACCATCTTTTTGGATTTTTTCAGCATATTCTTCATTACCTGCAAAATCTGCTCCAGCTGATAGAGCTTCATCTATTCTATCATCTTTTACAAATGCAAGTACTCTTTGAACCTTACCTGTACCGTGTGGTAGGATTACAGTTCCTCTTACTTGTTGGTCAGCGTGACGGCTGTCAACACCGAGCTTGAAGTGTAATTCTACTGTTTCGTCAAAGTTTGCCTTTGCTGTTTTTTCTACTATTTCTATCGCTTCATTTAGTTCGTATTCTTTTGTAGAATCATAAGATGCCTTTGATTCTAAGTATTTTTTTCCTCTTTTAGCCATTTAATTCCTCCTGTGGTAAACGAGTTAATCTCTCCCACTAATCTTCTACAGTGACTCCCATACTTCTTGCTGTTCCTGCTATCATACTTACTGCAGCTTCTAAGCTTGCAGCGTTAAGATCTTCCATCTTTGTTTTAGCAATTTCTTCAAGTTGGCTTCTCTTGATTGATCCAACTTTCTTTTTGTTTGGTTCTCCAGAACCCTTAGCAAGATTTATTGCTTTCTTGATTAATACTGGTGCTGGTGGTGTTTTTGTTATAAATTTAAATGTTCTATCCGTATAAATAGTCATTTCTACCGGTATTATCATTCCTGCTTGGTCAGCTGTCTTAGCATTAAATGCTTGTACGAACTCCATGATGTTAATTCCGTGAGGTCCTAGTGCGGTACCTACTGGTGGTGCAGGAGAAGCTGCTCCTGCTGGTACTTGTAATTTTACTATCGCTTGTATATCTTTTTCTGCCATTTTTACCTCCTTGTGGTGATTCGGGTTCCCCCTCCCACTTATTTAGACAGTACTAAATTTCCTCTATATCGCTATATTCTAAGTCTATTAATGTATCACGGCCAAACATATCTACGTATGCCTTGATAGTACCCTTTTGCTTGTCGATTTCATCGATTTTTGCTACGAAATCCTTAAATGGTCCGGCAATAATATTTACACTATCACCTACATTTACATTAATATTAAGAACTGGTTCTTTCTCTTTTACACCAAACTTTCTTACTTCAGCTGGTGTAAGAGCTACTGGATCACCATCTGGTCCAACAAAACCTGTTACCCCTTGGGTATTTCTTATTATATACCAAGACTTATTGGTTATGTTCATCTTGACCATTACATAGCCTGGAAATAGCTTTCTAGTTTTGACTTTTTTGTCGTTATTTTTTACTTCGACATATTCTTCAGTTGGTACAGTTACATCTATAATATCTGGATTTTGTTCATTATCTATCATCATCTGAATCTTATCAGAGACTCTATTTTCATATCCAGTATAGGTGTGAACTACATACCATTTAGCATTTTTCTCTGCTTCTGTAAGTTCTGTCTTGTTTTCTTCTTCCTTTATATTCTCGTCAAAATTTAAAGAATCAGTCATCATTCACCTACATTATAATTGAAAGTAGGAAATGGAAGACCTTATCAAGGACCCAAATAGATACTGCTGTTACAGCACTAATAGCTATTACTATTAAAGAATACTCAATTGTAGTCTTTAATGTAGGCCATTGAATCTTTTTATATTCTTTAATGACTCCACTAAAGAAAGAATCTTTTTTCTTAGCCATTGTTACTCCTACTTTGTTTCTTTATGAACTGTGTGCTTTTTGCAGAATGGACAATATTTTTTAAGCTCAATTCTTTCACTATGAGTAGTTTTGTTTTTAGTTGTATCATAGTTTCTGTTTTTGCATTCTGTGCATTCTAATTTAACTTTAGTTCTCATAAAACACCTCCTATTTACTTATACGGATACTTCCATACAATGAATTATATTACCATCTAAGTCTACCTTTGTCAATACTTTTAGTCGATTTTTAGCAGATTTTTTAAAAAAATTTCTCTCTTTTTGATAAGAACTTTTCTTAAATCATCTAAATCATGATTTGAAAAGCAATAATCCGAATAAGAAATGAGTATATCTTCTATATCATCAAGCTCATAAAGACCATCTTCATAAACCCTTCCTAGGTACTCATCTTCCCTGTCATAGTACATTACTGGTGGATAGCCCTTAAGATTTGATGTATCAAAGGCTATATAGGATTCTTTGGCGTAAACCCTATCTTTTATTATTAACATCTTCTCTTTAATATCTATTTCTCGTCCAGACTTAAAATCTTTAATCAAGGCTTAATCCATAATCTTTGATAGCTTTTACAATTTCTTCTGCAGCTTCGTGGGCACCTTCTTCTGTTTCTGCCTCAACCATTACCCTAACAAGTGGCTCTGTTCCAGATTTACGAACTAATACCCTACCTGAATCAGCAAGGTCAGCAGTGATTTTTTCAATAACAGAAGCCACTCCTTCATTATCTAAAACTGTATCCTTATCCTTAACCCTTACATTTATTAAGACTTGTGGGTAGATTTTTAAATCTCTTAATAAAGATTTAAGATCAGATTTTGATTCTATAACAGCTTCCATAATTTTAAGAGATGTTAAGATTCCGTCACCTGTATTAGCAAATTTCTTTAATATTATATGTCCTGATTGCTCTCCACCTAGTTCTATGTCCTTTTCATACATTCTTTGGTGGACGAATTTATCACCTACATCAGTTTTTTCATATCCAATTCCTAAATTATCAAAGGCTTTATAAAGGCCAATATTTGACATTACAGTTGTAACTACCTTATTAGAATCTAGACCGCCCTCTTTTTTCATGTAGTTTGCAAGTATATAAAGTATAGCATCCCCATCGACTATATTTCCTTCATTATCAACAGCTATACACCTGTCAGCATCTCCATCATAAGCAAAGCCAATATCAAGTTTATTTTTAACTACAAAATCTCTTAAGACGTCTATATGAGTTGATCCAGCATTGTTATTTATATTAAAACCATTAGGTTCATCATTTATTACAAAGGTATCAGCTCCAAGCGCATCATATACTGGTTTTGCAATTGTAAAGGCTGCTCCATTTGCTGGATCAAGACCCACTCTCATTCCCTCAAAAGATTTAGTTACAGTTTGAATTAAATATGCTATATATCTATTCCTACCGCCTATATAATCAACAGTCCTTCCTATATCTTCACCCTTAGCAAGTTCAATAGATTTTATGTCTGCATCTATATATTCTTCAAGACTTTCTAGGAAGTCATCCTCCATTTTCTCACCATTTTTGTTTATAAGCTTTATACCATTGTCATGGTAAGGGTTATGACTTGCTGTAATCATAATTCCACAGTCAAAATCTTCTACTCTAGTTATATATGAAACTGAAGGAGTTGTAGTAACATGGAGAAGATAAGCATTTGATCCTGATGAAGTAATACCAGCTGATAGGGCATCTTCAAACATATATGAAGACCTTCTGGTATCCTTGCCTATAAGAATTTTACCATTACCATTTTTCTTTTTTGAAAAATAATCTCCTATAAATCTTCCGATTTTAAAGGCATGATAAACATTAAGCCCTTCATTAGCCTCTCCTCTAAAACCATCTGTACCAAAATATTTCATTTATATCTCCTTAAAATTTAACTTCTTTACTTTTTATATTATACCCTATTGATAAATTTACAAAAAATTGGGTAGAAAAATCAGGAAGGAGTAAAGTATGAATTTTGAAAAACTTAACAATGAAAAACTATATATAGACGGAAAATATGTTGATAGCGAGAGAAATGAATGGATAGAAGTTGAAAATCCAGCAACTAACGAAATCATTTCCAAAGTCCCAAAGGCAAGTAGCAATGAAATTAATCTTGCAGTTGAGTCTGCTTATGAGGCTTTTAAAACTTTTTCTAAAACTAGTCTTGAGGAAAGAATTGCTTATATAGAGAAATTTAAAAATTGGATGATAGATCACCAAGATGAAATAATGGAAACTATTAAAGATGAGCTAGGTGTACCTATAAGAATTGCAAAACCAGGTCAATTTGATAAGCAAATGAGAAGAATAGATGTCTTTATCGATCAAGCTAGGAAAATCGAATACAAAATTGATATGGATGGTGGCTATGTAAGGATGGAGCCAATTGGAGTTGTAGCTAGCCTTACACCCTGGAATTATCCTCTAGGGCAAATCATAATGAAAGTTATACCAGCCCTACTTATGGGTTGTACAGTTGTCCAAAAGCCGGCTTCAGATACACCACTTACAGCTTATTTTGTAGCTAAGGCTTTTGATGAGATTGGCCTTCCTAAGGGCGTATTTAACCTAATAACCGGCTCAGGGGCAGAAGTAGGCGATGTTTTAAACTCACATCCAAAAGTAGCCATGGTCTCCTATACAGGAAGTCTAGCTGGTGGTTCTTCTTCAGCCAAACACGCCATGGAAACATCCAAAAAAGTAGTCCTAGAGCTTGGTGGCAAATCTCCAGCTATCTTTATCAAGGGAGCAGACATTAAGATGGGTGTAAAGCAAGTCTTAAACAGAGTCTACCTAAATGTAGGTCAAACTTGCTCCTGCCTATCAAGAGCAATTATAACTGAAGATATATATGATGATGTAATAAAAGAATTCATAGCCCAATATGATAATTATCCAGTAGGAGATCCTGATGATGAAAAAACTGTCGTAGGAAGTCTAGCTGGTAAAAAACAATTTAACAGAGTAAAAGGCTTTATAGAAGAAGGAATCAAGGAAGGCGCTACCCTTCTTAAAGGAGAAGTCCCAAAAGAAAGCCAAGTTGGTTATTATGTAAAACCTGTTATCTTTACCGATGTTAAGCCAGGTATGGCCATCCATGATAAGGAAATTTTCGGACCAGTTGTTTCAGTAATCAAGGTAAAAGATAAAAAAGAAGCTATAGAAGTAGCAAATGCTGTAGACTTCGGACTATCTTCCGCTGTCTTTGGCAATGAAGAAGAAGCTCTTGAAATTGCCTATGAATTAAAAGCAGGTGATGTCTACCTAAATTCTAACGGTGGAAGTCCAGAATTACCTTTTGGTGGTCGCAAGCAATCAGGAATAGGCAGAGAAGGCGGAAAATTCGGACTCATGGAATACCTAGAACCTAAGTCAATCCATACTGCCTAATACCAAATTAAATTATAAAAAAGCTAGCCTTGTTGAATGTACTTGCCATTCCTTAAGTCTAGCTTTTTAATTTAATACTTTATAAAATATCCCTTAACTCTAATATTGAAGAGATTTTTATATCCGCTCCACAAGCCTCGACAGTCTTTCCATAGCCGTAAGTCGCAAAAATTGTTTTTTGCTTGTTATTAAGGCCTGCTTCCATATCTTCCCTGCGGTCTCCTATCATTATATAAGAATCGTTCAGTTCTTTTCTAAGAATCTTATATTTATCCAAATAATCGTAGTCTTCCCCTATAAAATATTTTGAAAAATACTTATCTAAACCAAATTTTTCCCTGGCAGCATCCATATAGACCCTCCTACATTTTGATAAAATATATAGGTCATATTTTTCTTTTAAATAGGAAAGAGTCTCATGAGCCCCTTCATAAAGCTGGCCTTCTTCTGTCATATATTTAATAATCCTATCTCCATTTTTCTTTATATAGGGCGTTTTGTCAGAATCATCGTTTAAAATTATATCCCAAACTTCCTTTGGCCCCATCCCAATAAAGGATTTGAAGTCAAAATCATCTATTGATAATTTTAAATCGCTGAGGCTTTCTTCGATAGCTTTTTTGTAGGCTATTTCTGTCTTATGAATTGTCCCGTCAAAGTCAAATACTAAGATCATATAAGGTCAACAAGATTTGCCATTTCTATAGCAGAAATAGCAGCTTCAGCCCCTTTATTGCCTGACTTAACTCCTGCCCTTTGGACTGCTTGGTCTACATTATCTGTTGTTACAACTCCAAATATCACTGGTTTTTCACTATCAAGGCCAACAGCTGCCACTCCCTTAGATACTTCTGCACAAACATAATCAAAGTGTGGTGTATCTCCTCTAATTACAGCTCCCAAGCAAATTACAGCATCTATATTATCTTTTTTTGCAAGTTTCTTAGCAGCAAGAGGTATTTCAAAGGCACCAGGCACCCTTACTATAAATATTTCATCATCTTTCACCTCATGTCTTTTCAAGGCATCAAGGCAACCTTCAAGCAACCTATCTGTTATAAAATTATTAAATCTTGCAACTACTATGGCATATTTTTTATTATTTGAAACTAAATTAGCACTATATTCACGCATTTTTCATCTCCTTAAATTCTTTTAATTCATGTCCCATTCTTATAGCTTTTATTTTTAGGTAATTTCTATCAATATTGTTTGACCTTATTTCTAAAGGTTCTCGTTTTTCTACCCTAATCCCATATTTTTCTATTTGATTTATCTTATCAGGATTATTTGTCATAAGGCTAATTGACTCTACTCCTAGCTTTCTAAGCATTTCTGCTGCTATTTTGTAGTCCCTCATATCCTCTGGAAATCCGAGCTTTATGTTGGCATCGACAGTGTCATAGCCTTGTTCCTGGAGTTCGTAGGCCTTAAGCTTGTTAAATAAGCCTATACCCCTACCTTCTTGACGGAGGTAGAGAAGGACGCCCTGGCCTTTCTCTTCGATTTTCTTGAGAGCCTTGTGGAGTTGGCTACCGCAATCACACCTTTTTGACCCTAGCACATCACCTGTCAAACATTCTGAGTGAATCCTGGTTAAGACATTTTTAGCCTTGATATCACCCTTAGTTATGGCTATGTGCTCTTTGCCTGTTTTTTCATCGAGGAAACCATAGGCAACAAAGTTTCCATAATCACTTGGTAGTTTCACTGGATTTGTTTTTTTAAGTCCTAGCTCCTCAAGAGATCTCCTATATTCTTGGATTTTTTCTACAGTTGTCATCTTCATACCAAGTTCTTTAGCTAATTTCTTAAGGTCATCCCCCCTCATCATATGGCCATCTTCTGCCATAATTTCACAGCAAAGGCCTACTTCTTTAAGGCATGCTAGCCTCATAAGGTCAACTGTTGCCTCTGTGTGGCCATCCCTTACCAAGACTCCTCCTTCCTTGGCTATTAAAGGAAAGACGTGGCCTGGTCTTCTAAAGTCCTCTGCTTTTGACTTTGGATTTACAAGCTCTCTGATTGTTTTAGCCCTCTCAAAGGCTGATATTCCAGTAGTTGTATCGACATGGTCGATAGAAACTGTAAAGGCTGTCTCATGATTATCTGTATTATTTTCAACCATTGGATGGAGGTTTAAGCTTTCTGCCACTGCCTTTGATATTGGTGTGCAAATCAGGCCCTTTCCGTAGCTTGCCATGATATTTACCATCTGTCCTGTCACATTTTCGCCAGGGCAGATGAAGTCTCCCTCATTTTCTCTTGATTCATCATCAGTTACTATTACGATTTCATTTCTCTTTAATGCTTCTATTACTTCTTTTACACTGTCCATATCAATTTAGCCCCAAAAGTGAGCTTAAGTCCTCCTTATTTTCATTTTTGTATAATTTTTCTACAAATCTTCCGATTATATCTGTTTCTATATTTACCAAATCGCCTATTTTTTTATATTTAAAATTCGTATTTGCAATAGTTTCAGGAATGAGTGAAACTTCAAAAGTATCTGCTGATTCTTTTGATACAGTTAAGGATATGCCATCTATGGCTACCGACCCCTTGTTAACTATATACTTACAAATTTCTCTTTTTGTTTTAAACCTATAGACATTTTTATTAATTGAAATAAGTTTTCCAACTCCATCTATGTGACCTTGGACAATGTGACCATCAAGCCTATCAGCAAAGCGAAGGGCCCTTTCTAGGTTGACATATTTTCCAAGCATTGAAGGAGTAAATTTTGTCTTATCTAGGCTTTCCTGCATTAGATCTGCCTTGTAATAATCAGGACCAAATTCCTTAACAGTTAAGCAAACTCCATCAGTCATAATAGAGTCTCCAAGTTTTAAATCTTCTAAGACTTCCTTGCAAGTGATCTTAATCTCTACATGGTCAGACCTATTGGAAAACTGGCTTACCTTTCCTAATTCAACTGAAATCCCTGTAAACATTTCTCACCTCTAGCATAATGTCTTCATCAAATCTTTCTATATGGTCAATTCTAAATTTCTTAGCATCTTTTATAGTCTTGGCTCCTTCGCCCATAAAGGCTGATCTAGAATTTTCACCAGCAACCACGATTGGGGCTATAAATTCATATACTTTATCAACTAAGTCTTCTTCCAAAAAGGAAGAATTAAGTATAGATCCTCCTTCAACTAAGATTGATGAAACATTCATTTCATATAATTTTCCAACCAAGTCCTTTAAATCAACCTGACCGTCCTTTTCCTTGCAGTAAATAAGATCAGCATTTAGGTTAGTTTCCTTATCTCCTATGGTTCCTATATAAGTTTTCTTATCTGATTCTAGGTTAAAAATATCAAGGTCAGGATCGAAAGCTAAGTCAGAAGCAACTATTACCCTAATAGGATCCACCCCATCTTTAAGCCTACAATTAAGCCTTGCCTTATCCTTTAGGAGGGTATTTTTACCTATAATAATAGCATCATAGTCATTCCTAAGTTTATGGACATAGGTCCTTGATTTCTCGCCGCTTATCCGTTTAGAATCATAAGTTTCTGTAGCTATTTTCCCGTCAAGGCTCATGGCATATTTTAGACTTACAAGAGGTCTTTTATATTTCATATTAAAGAAGAACTTCTCATTTAGCTTCTTACCTTCATCTTCTAAAACTCCTGTAACAACCTCAATACCTGCTTCTTTGAGCTTTTTAATCCCATCGACTTTTGGATTAGTATCAAGGTTTGCTATAACAACCTTAGCTATGCCCTTTCTTATGACTTCATCAACACAAGGTGGATGTTTGCCAAAATGTGAACATGGCTCTAAGTTTACAAAAAGTGTAGCACCCTTCGGATCCTCCTTTAGATTCTTAAAGCAATCAATTTCAGCATGGTCATCATAAAAAGACTTGTGATAGCCCCTGCCTATAACTTCTCCATCCTTATATACAAGTGCCCCCACCATGGGATTGGTAAGAACCCTTCCCGCTCCCTTTTTAGCTAGTTTGAAGCACTCTTTCATCAAATCTTCGTAATTCAAATTTCCTCCTTTTGGGGAATGAAAAAAGTCCCCTTTCAGGGACTAAAATTAAAAGAAAAATTTTTCACAAATATAGGAAAAAAATATAAACTTCTCTCATCCAGACTCTAACTGTCGGTATCGGAATTTCACCGATTCGGCTATCGCTCGCAGACTATAACTGCCGGTGGGGAATTACGCCCCGCCCTGAAGATTATTTCTAATTACATCTATATTATAATATAAGGTTTTCCTAATGTCAAATATTATTTTAAATTTATATTTTATCATAATCTGATATAATAGACTTATGAGAAAACTAGATTATATACCACGAACAAAAATAAAAATGATTCATGTAGATGGGTCCTATTCCTTTGGGATTGATTCAATCCTCTTAGGGGATTTTGCAAAGATGAAAAAAGGAACGAGCCTTTTAGATATAGGATCAGGAAATGGCATCCTCGCCATGATGGCAAATGACCTTTACAAGCTTGATAAGGTCTACGCTGTAGAAATTCAAAAGCAAAAGGTAGAAATTTTAAAGGAAAACTTAGACCTAAATAGCATAGACAATATCGAAATTATCGCTAATGACCTAAATAAAATAGATTTTAAGGAAAACTCTCTAGATTATATCATTACAAACCCACCCTATTATAAGAAAGGCCACAATATAGGCAATAAGGAGGGGGAATTTCTTATCTCAAGACAAGAAATCTATCTTAATCTGGATGATATATTTACATTTTCTAACAAGACCTTAAAGGATAAGGGCAAACTTTTTATGGTCCACAAGCCGGAAAGAATGGTTGAAATCTTTCAAAAATCAGGCAATCTTAAGGCAAAAAGAATCCGTTTTGTATCATCTACCTTTGATTCCAAACCCCAATTTATCCTCATAGAATTTGTAAAAAATGCTAAAGATGGCCTTAAAATCGAAGACCCAATTATAATTTATAAGGACGGATCATATACCGACCAAGTTAAAAAAATAAACGGAACCTACAAGGAGAACTAATGGATTATCAAATATACTTTGTGCCAACACCAATCGGCAACCTCGAAGATATGACCCTAAGGGCAATAAAAACTCTAAAAGAAGTGGACCTAATAGCCTGCGAAGATACCAGGGAGTCTAAAAAACTCTTAAATTTCTACGAAATAGATAAGCCCCTAACTTCTTACCACAAATTTAACGAACAAGCCAAGGGCGAAGAATTAATAAAAAAAGCAAGTGAGGGTATGACAATAGGAGTAATAAGCGACCAGGGCATGCCTGGTATGTCAGATCCAGGTGAAATCTTAATTAAAAAGTGCATAGAAAATAATATTTCTTACACAATTCTACCTGGACCAAGCTCAATCCTAACAGCCCTCATAGGGTCTGGTCAAGATATGTCAGCCTTTTCCTTTTATGGCTTTATTGGCAAGAAAACTAAGGAGAAAAAAGAATTTTACGAAAAATTAAAAAATGAAGATAAGACATCAATAATATTTGATTCAGTTCACAATCTCCCAAAAACTATAGAAGACTTCAAGGAAATATTTCCAGTAAGAAAACTTACCATAGCTAGGGAATTAACAAAAAAGTTTGAAGAATACAAAACCTACACAATCAAAGACATAGATCCAGAAGAGATCACCTTTAAGGGTGAATTTGTCCTAATTTTGGAAGGCAAAAAGGAAGAAGAATTTGAGGATATTTCAAACTTTGATGAAGAAATAAGACAAATGATTGAAGAGGGTAAGTCTACCAAAGAAATCGTAAAAATAATAAAGAAAGAATCTTCTTTTTCAAAAAATGAAATCTATGAATATATAATAAATTTTAGCAAGGATAATATATGAAAAACCCTAGAAAATATTTATTTATAGGCATCTTCATGCTTGTTATTGCAGCTGTCTTTATATCCTATGCCCTAAGACATCCAGAAGGGTCCTTTCCATGGCCCTTAGGACTTACTTATTTCCTTTATACAGCTTATCTTGCCCTTACCATACATTTTATAATTAAAGGCTTTAGAAAAAACTAAATAATATTAAAACATACTAAAATACCAGGTCAAGTGACCTGAACCCGTAAACACGGAATAATTTAATAATATTTTAAGCGGAATGTAATCTGTACATAACAGGGGACATTCCGTTTAATTTTGTTTTAATCCTATCCTCATTGTACCATCTAATATATT
>NZ_JAMXSL010000048.1:0-14256 GCF_026131715.1 Anaerococcus sp. NML200537
GAAAAAATCAGTATATTATCTTGATAAATCGCCCTTTTCTATAGAAAAGGGCCACCATCAATCTATAATATATTTGTATTGTAAGAAATTGAGCTACAACTTTTTGGGGGTACCATAGGGCCTCTGCCGCCCCCTTAGCGTTCCCCCTTATTACGAAGATTCAATAGTAAATAATCATAATTTAATAAAAGATAAAATTACGAAGAAAAAAGTAAATAATTACCATTTATTAAAAAAGAAGGAAAATATTATTATCTTGGATAATAAAAAAGGGGTTTTAGGGGAAAGACCCCTAAAATAATCTTATCTTGGATAAGACCCCCAAATAATGGTATTGTTATACTAGTGAGGTTTTTATGAAAATTTTAATTACCAGTGATTGGTACTGGCCTGTTGTTAACGGGGTGGTACGTTCTGTTTTGAATTTAAAAAAATATTTAGAGGATAAGGGCCATGATGTGAGAGTCCTTACCTTATCTAATACTACGAAATCTTATAAGGATGGCAATGTTTATTATGTAGGAAGTCTTTCTGCCAAGAAGATTTATCCCCAGGCTAGGGTTTCTAATCTTTTGGCCTCTTCCCATCTTAAGGAGATTAAGGAGTGGGAGCCTGATATTATCCATTCCCAGTGCGAGTTTTCTACCTTTTTGATGGCTAAGAGTATCCAGCGAGATTTAGAGATTCCCCTTGTCCACACCTACCATACGGTTTATGAGGACTACACCCATTATTTTTCCCCATCTGAAAGGGCGGGTAAGAAGATGGTGGCAATTGCTTCTAAGACTTTTTCTAAGCTTTGTACTAGGATTATTACTCCTACTGCCAAGACTGAAGAGCTTCTTCTTAAGTATGGGATTGAGAAAAATAAGCTTGATGTAATTCCTACAGGTATTGCTATGCCTGAGTTTTATGATAAAAAAATCCTGAGAAAATCTCTTGGTATGGCTGATGATGAGAAAATTATTATCTATTTGGGTAGACTTGGTGAGGAGAAAAATATAGAAGAGGTCATGGCTTATTACGATAGGCTAAAAGATCCAAGTATTAATCTATACATAGTTGGGGGAGGCCCATACCTTGATAAGCTTAAAAAATATGCAGCTAGCTTATCCAAAAAGGTGATTTTCACCGGTATGGTTGATTCAAATTCTGTAAACCGCTATTATCAAGCGGCTGATATCTTCTCTTCTGGATCAGTTTCAGAAACCCAAGGCCTAACCTATTACGAGGCTCTTTCCAATGGGACCATTGCCCTTTGCAGGAATGATTCAGTCCTTGATGGGGTTATTGTAAATGGTTTTAATGGTTTTAAATACAATGATTTTGAAGAATACGAAAAATTTGTAAATAGGGTATTTTCAGATTCTGAATATAAGGAGCTTCTTGAAATAAACGCCAAGGAATATGCCAAGGAGAATTTTTCGGTTGAAAGCTTTGGCAAGAAATGCGAAGATGTTTACCAAAAAGCAATAAAGGAATACGTCCATGAAGGTATTAATATATTCAAAAGATTATGAAACAGTCAAAGAATCTGGCGTAGGCAAGGCTATTGACCACCAAAAAAAGGCCCTAGATCTTGTAGGTTTTTCATATAGTCTGGATGAAAAAGAAGATTTTGACCTAGTCCACATAAATACCACCTTGCCAGGAGCAGTTTCTTTTGCGCACAAGGCAAGAAAAGCTGGCAAGAAGGTAGTCTATCACGGCCATTCAACCATGGAAGATTTTAAGAATTCCTTTGTTTTTTCAAATGAACTTGCCCCACTTTTTAAAAAATGGTTAGTTCATGCCTATAGGCAAGGTCACATAGTCCTAACCCCAACCCAGTACTCTAAAAATATCCTAGAAACTTATGACCTTGATAGGCCAATTGAAGTTGTGTCAAATGGTATAGACCTAGATTTTTGGATAGAAAAAAGTGATGATAGGGCGAATTTTTATAAAAAATATGGCCTAGACCCAAATAAAAAATCAATAATATCTGTGGGCCTTCCCATAAAAAGAAAGGGAATAGATGATTTTATAGAGCTTGCAAAAAGGATGGGTGAATACGAATTTGTCTGGTTTGGCAAGCTTGATAAGAGTCTAATGAGCCCGGAAATAAAAAAAGACATTGACCAAGCACCAGATAATTTCCACATGCCAGGCTATGTGACAAGCGATGAATTGAGGATGGCTTATTCAGGTTCAGACCTCTACGCTTTTTTAACCCACGAGGAAACCGAGGGCATAGTCCTTCTAGAAGCCCTAGCCACAAAAGCCCAAATCCTAATAAGGGATATAGAAATCTTTGAAGATGGCTTTGTGGACGGAGAAAATATCTATAAAGGAAAGAGCCTAGATGAATTTGAAAGTAAAATCAAGGGTATTCTTGAAGGAAAGCTTGCGGATTTAAGCGAAAAAGCTTACAAAATCGCCCAGGAAAAGTCGATTGCAAATACAGGCAAAAGATTAGTAGAAATCTATAGAAAGGCAATGAGTCTATGAGATCTATAATAAAATTGACAGGAGCCTTGGCAATTTTTATATTAATTCCAAGTTTAATAAGCACAATGTTTTTAGACCTAAACAAGACCGATGATATAGGGATGATAATGGCTCAAATGTGTATAATAGCTATGGTTGTCATAAGTTTTTACCTGGCAAGTAAGTCAATTAGAAAATATGAAGAAAAGACCTTGGAATTGATTTATAATCAAAAAGATATAGAAGGCCTAAGAGATTTAAGAGAAAAAAGAATAACTTACAAGTCAAAGGCAGCTATCACAAAGGAAATTTTAATTAGAGACCCAAGCCTATTTGAGGCAGAAAAGCTTAGGAAATACACAAATAGGACAGAAGATATGGCCCACTACTATGCGGCACTTCTGGCAGAGGCAAGTCCAGAAAAAAGAGAAGAAATCAAAATCCGTAGAGATAACTTTAAGAAAAAATACGGCCACAAGGCCCTAGCCTATACAGACTTTAAGGGTAATCTTACCACATCAATCAAATGGTTGGGAGCATTTTTCATAGCCTTTGCTCTTGCAGAGCTCTTAAAGGCCTTAGGAACAAACTTAGGCTTTTACCTAGCAGTAAGCTTCATCCAAGCGGGAATTCTCGGAGCCTACATGATAAACACCATAATCTGGTTATCAAGAACAACTAAATCCTATTGGGATAAGGAATATATATAAAGATCTGACTTAGGTCGGGTCTTTTTATTTGGGAAGGAATTAAATATCGCAAGATACACAATCGAAATATCAAATATTTTAAAATAAAAACTTAAAATAATTAATTCTGACTTTACAAATCTTAAAAGACCTAGTATAATTTAGACAAAAGGAGGGGCTATGATTAATAAATGTCCAAATTGTGGTGATCAAATGGTGATTACTTCCTATAGATGCAATTCATGTTTTACAGAAGTAAGTGGTGAATTTGAGATTGATAACTTCTCAAAACTAGACAAAGAAGATAAAGAATTTATAGAATTATTTTTACAAAAAAGAGGTTCAATCAAGGATGTTGGAGAAGAAATAGGTATTTCATATCCAACAGTTAGAAATAGGATTGATAAGATAGTAGCAAAACTTGGTGGCAAAATTGATAAGAAGAGTCATAGGCTAGATATCCTAAATATGCTAGATAATGGCGAGATTAGTCCAGAAAAAGCCAAGGAACTTTTAGAGGAGATTAATAATGACTGAAGAAAAACAAATGATTTTAAATATGCTTAAGGATGGCAAAATCACAGTCGAAGAAGCTAGTGACCTCCTTGCAGCCATAGGCGATAAGAAAAAATCTGACAACGACTTGGGTGGAAAAATCACCTCAGCAGTTGATAATATAATTAAAAAGGCGACTGAAACCCTATCAAATATCGACCTTGATAATATGATAGATTTAAATAATTTTAATATTAAGGGAGAATTTAACACCCACAAGGATATTAGGATTGATGATGAAATAGATAATATTAATATCGACCTAGTAAATGGAGATATAATTGTAGAAAAGGCTGATGATCCTGGAATTATCTTAAGCTATGATATTTATTCAAAAAAATCTAACCTTGAAGATTATTTAGATGTAGAGATAAAAGATGGAAAGCTTTCAATAAGTCAAAATGAAGCTTATAAGAATGTCCAAGCCAGCGTAAATCTAAAGCTAGCCCTAGGCAAGGCTCTTTATGAAAATTTAAATATAGATTCTGTAAATGGTAAGGTTGAAGTGGCAGATGTTGACTTTGATAATTTAAATATCGATACAGTAAATGCCAAGATTAACCTTATAAATATTAAGGCTGCCATTGATATAGACAATGTAAATGGCAAAATTGATATTAAAAATACCTTGGGTAAGCTTTCTATAGATAATGTAAATGGTGCTATTTACTTGGCAAATCTAAGGGGAGAATTGGCTGAAGTTGATACTGTAAATGGCAATGTGAGAGTAGATGGGCTTGAAAGCGATAAGTTTAGCGCAGATTCAAACCAAGGCTCAATTAGAGTTTACAATATCAAAAACACCAAAGAGATTGACTTAGACACAAGAAATGGTGCTGTGGTTGTTGATACAACAGATTATCCAGGGGAGATTAGGGCCTTTGTAGAAAGCCCAGCTACAAATGTGACAGAAAAATTTGAAAACAAGATCAAAACAAGCACAGGATATGAAATATCAACAACAAATGATGAATCAGACCTAGAAATCAAGGCTTCCACAGGCTTTGGCAGGGTATCAATTAGATAGAAAAATAGAGGCAGGTTATTTATAGCCTGTCTTTTTTCTTGTAAACAAAAAATCCACCGACCTGGTGGACTTTTGCTTTTGAGTTAATCAAAAATATTAGCCTTACAAAAACTGAGGGTAAGTTTTTGTTTTAGAAAACAGTTTGTATTAAGGAAGAGTTAGTCGATTTCTATCTGTTTTCCATCTTTATAATATATGAGTATTGTTTATTTCATAAAAAGTTTGTGTAAAGTCTTTGTAAAATTTTAAAGTTTCTCATTTTAAATTATTCTGACCAATGGGGTATAATGAGACCTAAGAGAGGATTATTTTGGGATTTACATTATTATTTTGCTTAGAGCTTTTGATGTTCATTTGCTTTAGCCTTATAAAATTTAATAAAAAATATCAGAAAAATCTGGCAATCTGTGCAATGTTTGGCCTTATGCTAATTTTTTCTGCCACAAGGGGATCAGGGGATGCTGATTATTATAATTACTTGTGGTTTGCTAGAGATATTGGCACAGATACGACTAAGCTTTTTGATTCCCATTATGCGGTGGAGTTCTCCTTTAGGTTGACAGCCTTTATAGTCAATCTTTTGGGCCTATCTCGCCAATGGGTTATAGCTTTTATGAATCTTTTGTCAATTGGACCGATAAGCTATGTGGTGGCCAAGAAATCTAGAATGCCCTTTTTATCTGCTATAATTTTTATGCAGACATTTTTGCAATTTGATATGCAAACATCAAGGACAGCTACAGCAATAGGTTTAGGGGTTTTGTCCATATATCTAATGACAGAAGAGAAAAATATCTTAAGCATCTTGGCCTTTATCTGGGCCTATAGCTTTCATAAGTCGGCCGTGATTTTGTTGCCATTTTTGATATATCTTAAGTTTGACTTATCAAATTTAACTAAATCAATAATAGTAGGATTTAGCCTGGTGGTATCGGTATTTTCTAAGCTTTTATTTGGCATTTTGGCCAAGGTCTTAGGGGCTGTGGGTCTTTCTAGAATGGCGACAAAGATTATAAATTACACCTTTGAGGGGCAATTTGCCTATGCTATGAAGCTTTATGACCCAAGGATTATTTTCGCCCTGGCCCTCTTTGTCATGACTATCATGTATTTTGATAAGGGGACTTTTAAGAAAAATACGATTGATAGTGCGGCAGTAAAGGCTGTATTTTATGGGCTTGTGGTAGTCCTTGTATTTAGGTCATCAACAGCCATAGCCTTTAGATTTAGTTCGTTTTTTACAGTCATGCAAATATTTTTGATTACGCTTTTGATAAAGGAAGTGAAGGAAAAAGATAGTCTGGCTGTTTTTATGCTAATCTTGGCAGTCCTAGTATTTGTCTTGCCATACGCAGTTTATATAGCAGTAGACGCTCCACCATATGATTTCTTTTTTACTAACCATATGGCTATTAATTCATTGCGATAGAAAAAAATGAAAGGGTATAAAATGAGAAAAGTTACAACATATCAACTAATTGAAGGGATTAAGAGGAATTTGCTTCTTCTTATTATCCCACCTATATTATTTTTTGGCCTAGTTTTGGGCCTTGGCCTTCATAAAAATGGAGGGACATATGAGGCTTCTGCTGTTTTGATTGCTGCAGCTGAAGATGGGGAAGAGGTTTCTTACAACAAACTTGTTTTAAATGAGAAACTTGCCAATATTTATATGGAAATTTTGAAATCGCCTGATCTTTATCAAAAGGTAGCTGATGCCCTCGAAGTGGGAGGATCTGATTTAACTTATAGTGATGTGATGGCTAGAGCAGACTACGAGGTAAATCCTCAGGCTGGCCTTATTTCCTTCACTTATAGGGATCAGGATAAGAAAAGGGCTGCTGATAGCCTTAAGTCCATTTGTGAAAATTTTAAGCTAATGGCTAAAGACTACTTAAATGCAGATAATTTCGCCTACCTACATGATGTTTTAGTAAATAAGGCATCAAAGACAAAGACCTATATTTTCTCTGTGGCAGCTGGTCTTGCTGGCTTGTTTTTAGGGCTTATTATCATAATTATTAAGACCCTTATGTCTGATAGGATAGCAAGCTTGGATGATTTAGCTGAGCTTTCTTATCCTGTGCTTGGAAAGAGTGATGAACTTACAAAGATTAAGGCGAAATTAGCCTATAAATACAAAAATGGTGTCATTGGCCTTGCTAGTCTTGGCAAGGATACTAATGGTTTTGCAGAAAACCTTGCAAGAGAACTTGCTAAGAATAAAAAAGTTCTATTTATGGCTAGTGAAGATAAAAAAATAGAAGATTTTTTTGCCTATAAATATTTAGGGGAAAATCCAAGCCAAATCATGGATACGGATGACTTTGCTAAGGATATGGCAAGATATAAAGAAGAATATGACTACGTAATAATAGATGAAAAGGATGAAAAAGAGGCCTTCCTTGCAACTGGTCTTGAGGATATGAAAATTATCCTGGTAAACAATAAAACAAGAAAGGCTGACCTTGATAAGCTTATAAGAGATTTGAAAGATTTGGGTCTTTCTGAGATCGGGGTGGTTTATTATCAATAGATTAGTGGTAATTGCCCTAATGATAATCCTTGCAGGATGCGGGAAGACTGAGACTTCTTATAAGGGTATAGATATTGAGGAAAGGCCAAGTACCGGCATTAAGGTCAAAAAAGAAATATCTGTAGGCCTTGATTACATGGTTAAGGAAGAAGCTGAAATTTATTCTGATAAGGATGAAAAGACTGCCTTTGACAAAATCCCTAAAGATAGCGTGGTGAGGGTAATCTTGGAAGAGGAAGATGGTTTTGTTTATGTAAGTCTTGCTGGGCAAAATTTCTATATAAGGGCTGATAAACTTAAGGAAATCTAGGAATTGATTTGCATTTTTCTTTCCTTCTGGTTAAGTAAAAAAGCGTTGTGTAATTAGCTAGGAGGAAATTTTGGATACTGCATCATTACTTATTTTATCTGTTGGCCTTGCTATGGATGCCTTTGCAGCTAGTATTTTCAAGGGGCTTTCAGAAAAAACTCACTCTATTAAAAACAGTCTATCTGTTGGCCTATGCTTTGGGTTTTTCCAAGCCCTTATGCCTGTTATCGGCTTTTCCTTGGGGAGGAATTTTGCCGAAGAAATCAGGGCTATAGACCACTGGATTGCCTTTTTCTTGCTTTTAATCTTGGGCATACAAATGATTAAGGAATCAAGAGAAGAATATTGTGAATTAAATTATGGCTTTGACTTTTTATCCCTAGCCAAGATGGGGATAGCTACATCAATTGATGCCCTGGCAGTGGGTGTGGGCCTTGCCTTTTTAAATATTGATATAGTAAAGTCAGCCTCAACTATTGGAATAATCACCGCAATCTTATCTGTGATTGGTTTTAAGATTGGATCAAAACTCGGTCTAAAATCTAAGCAAATGGCAGAGCTTACAGGTGGCCTTATCCTAATTGGCTTAGGGATTAAGATTTTGATTGAACACTTATTTTTTCATTAGTATCTTTGCATACTAATATAAAACTGTATAATATTTATATCACTAGGGGTGCCGACTTTTAGTCAGCTGAGATCATACCCTTAACCTGATCCAGGTAATGCTGGCGGAGGTAAGTGCTTTATACCTCTAGCAAGTATTGTGTAAAGGAGGTATTTTTTTATGAAGAAAAATTGGTCAGTAAAGATGTTGACAGAAGCAGGAATTATGATTGCCTTATCATTTATTTTAGGCAGAATTAAGCTATTTTCTATGCCACAAGGTGGTTCAGTAACAGCAGGCCAAATGATTCCACTTATTATATTTGCAATTAGATATGGAGCAGGCCCAGGTATCCTTGTAGGTGCTGTATATGGAGTTTTAGATATGCTCTTAGGTGGTTCAATCTTTCACCCAATCCAAGCATTTCTTGACTATCCACTAGCTTTCGGAGCTTTGGGACTTGTAGGATTTTTCTCAGAATCATTTAATCAAAGACACGAACTTAAACCAGTTCTTTTTGGAACATTCTTAGGTGTATTTGCAAGATTCATCTGCCACGTCCTAACAGGGGTCATTTATTTTGGTTCCTACGCTCCAGAAGGACAAAATGTTTGGGCATACTCAATAGCCTACAACGGAACCTTCCTAGGTGTTGAATTTATAATAACAGTAGTAATAATCCTATTGCTAAAGAAATTCATCACAAGGGATATGGCAAAATTATAGAAATTTAAAAACAGGGATTTTGACATAAAAACCCCTCCATCCGTATTCCGGATTTTGGGGTTCAGGTCAGTAGTCCCTGTTTTTTTAATCTTAATTTTTCAACCTAAAGGTCTTAGGCCCTATTTTTAAAATCAAAAGACTAGTTATTATTGTAAATAATAGAATAAAGACAGATGAGCTGATAACTAGGATTGGGGTCTTTATTCCGCCTGTAAATCTTATGGCATTGAAGCAGAAGATATAAACTACCATATCTATTGCGCCTGATATCTTGCCAACCTTGGCCCCTTCAGCATTAAAAGGCTGAAAGAGGTAATATTGGGCAAGGGGTAGGCTTGTAAAAAATACTCCCGCCAAAAGTATATAAGCTATAGCTTCTAGGGCAAATATATAATTAGTCCTGTTAAGCCTTAAAAATACGCCAACAAAGCCAAGCACATAAACTATGGCAGGTATGGCATTTATTTTCAAAAGGGATACAAGCCTTGCCCTGTACATAGTAAGAAGATTTGTAGGCTGTCTATAAAAACCATAAGGGATTAGGCCTTGGTCGCAATTTATGAAAAAGGCTGTTAAGATATTATCCTGCTTGCAAAGCATGTAAGTAGCAAGAGGGACCAAGATTACCAGCATTTCAACAAGGTCGCCATCTATATTCTTCTCAAATAATGGTAAAAAGCTTATTAAAATTGTAAGAAGGGCGGCTAGGATTCCTGACTTTATAAGGACAGGCTTAAGCAAAATCCTCCTGTGCCTTCTAAAAAATATATTATTGAGGTAGGCAAAGCCCTCGCCTTTTACCTTTTTATTATCAATATCTTTATCCTTAAGTTTAACACTTGCAGCCGGGCTTGCGTCGATTTCTTCCATTAAATCATCATATTCTCTGAGGGACTTTTCTATGATAAACCCGTACTTATCAAATTTCCTAAAATAATTTATAGCTATTATAAAACCAAGACCAGAGCTTATAAATACAAAACCTAAGAAAATCTTATCTGAAATGTCTTTAAAAAGCATGAGATAGGTCATTAGGAAAAAGACCAAGATCATAAAAAATAATTGGAAAAATCCATTTGTAAAGAATCTTTTTCCAAATTTAAGGTCAATTTCTAGCCAAAAAGCAGAGGCTGCAATTTCTGTAAAATATAAAGCCAGAGAAAAGCCTAGGCTTAGTATAGGATTAACCCTTGCCATCAAGTAGAGGGCAACCATTAGGACTATAGACCTTGTAAAAAATCTCAAAAGGGGTGCAAAATAAAGCTTTGACTTTATTATTTCTTCTGAGCTAAAGCGGAAGTTTTGATAATATTTTTTAAGGTCAGTTAAATCAGCTCCAACCAAATCTTTAAGTAGGGCCATGACCCAATAAAGATAAAGGGGAATCAGCATGGAATAGGCCTTATCCCAGTAGAGAGCTCTCTCATAGGCTGGCTTAAAAATACCATAGGCCCATCCCAAGGTGACTCCCACAAAGATGGCTACGATGCCAAAGGATAGGAGGGATTTGATAAGGCCTTTTATCAGAGTGAAGATCGGATAGAGCTTGTGGATTACTTGCTTAGGGCTTTCAAATTTATACTTGTCACCCAAATATTTCCCTATAAAGGGGATGTGCCTAAAGGCCCAAATTATGCCATTAAAGGCCTCTGATAATTCAATTTTTTGTCTTATAATGAACATTGACAAGTTCTTATTCATCTATCTTCCTCAATTCTTCATCAAGCTTAAGAGATTCCTTTTCTCCAGAAAGTAAGCTAATAATCTTATCTTCAAAATCAGGATTTTTGATGAGATTTTCCTCGACCTTTTGGAGCTTCTTATCAGATAAGAGGACGATTTCATCACAAATATCCTTGGCAAGTTGGAGGATGTGGGTTGAGAAAATAATTATATGGTCGGCGTGGATTTCCCTTATTATTTTTTTCATCTCAAGCTGGACTACCACATCAAGGCTTGTAAGGGGCTCATCCATGAGGATTACCCTAGGCCTTAATATCAAAAACATCAGCATCTGAATCTTATTTTTCATGCCGGTAGAATAGCCCTGTATTAGTCTATGGCTATCTTCCATCTCAAAGTCAACTAGGTCAAAGTATTCCTCGATTGTTTTACTAGATTTAATATTTTCCTTATTAGCTTCTATAAAAAATTTGATAAATTCATAGCCTGTTAGAAATTTAGGGAGCTCTGGCTCAGCTACCATGAAAAATATATCCTTAAATTCTAATTTTCGCTTAATCCCATTTTCTTCTAAAAAAACTTCGCCATTATCCTTATCAAGGCCATCAGTTATTAGCCTAAAAAGAGTAGTCTTACCTGATCCATTTCTTCCCAAAAGTGCATAGATTATCCCCTTTTCAAAGGTAAAAGATGCATTATTTAAGACTTCCTTTTTGCCAAAGGATTTGGACAGATTTTCTATAATTAATTTCATAATATTCTCCCTAATAAAATTCTTTGTTAATCATTATACCATAGACAAAAAAATTTTTAAAAAGACTTGCAGTCGTAAATTTAGGTGGTAAGATTGTATTAAGATAATAATACAGTAGTACAAAATCAGAATAGAGGTGAGTAGATGGATTTTGATGAAAGTAGACCAATTTATATCCAATTGGTGGAGGATTTCAAGATTAAAATCTCAACAGGAACTTGGCAGCCTGGAGCAAAGATTGACTCGGTTAGAAATCTTGCTACTGCCTATAAGGTCAATCCCAACACCATCCAAAGGGCCCTGGCAGAACTTGAAAGAGAAGGCCTTTGCGAAAGCCAGAGGACAGCTGGCAGGTTTGTAACAGAAGATGAGAAAAAGATTGCAAAGCTATCCGACAGGGCCTTTAACAAGATAGCAGATGACTTTATAAGCGGCATGGAAAGCCTAAATATCAAAAAGAAAGATGCTCTAAAAGAGCTTGACGAATATTGGGAGGAATTATGATAGAGATTAAAGGTTTGACCCTATCCTACGGAGGTAGGAAAGTTTTAGATAATATGAACCTAAAGCTAGATGATGGCAAGATTGTAGGACTTGTAGGAGAAAATGGTACTGGTAAGTCTACCCTTATGAGAATCCTAGCAGGTCTTGAGAAAAATTATAAGGGAGAAGTGAAAATAGCAGGTCAAAGGCCAGGTGAAGAGACCAACAGCCTAGTTTCTTACCAACCAGACCACCTTCCTTTTTATCCATCAATGAGGGTAAGGGAGATTGGCGACCTTTACAAGAGATTTTATAAAGACTTTGATATTTCAAGGTATTTTAAACTTTTAGCATCCTTTGGCATCGACAAGGACCTAAGGGTTAAGGAATGCTCCAAGGGAATGAGAGATAAGGTCCAAATTGCAGCCACCCTTTCAAGAAGGACAAAGATTTACCTTTTAGATGAGCCAATGACAGGCATTGACCCAAAGGCAAGACGTATTATGCTAAAGACTATAATAGAAAATTTTGACTACCAGGGAATCTTAATAATTTCAACCCACCTAATAAGCGAAATCGAGAGAATCCTTGACCAAGTCATAGCCATCTCTGAAGGGAAAATCATCCTTGATAAGGGAGTAGATGAAATAAGAGAAGAAAACCACATGAGCGTAGAAGATTACTTTACGGAGGTCTTATAATGAGAAAATTAATCGGACTTTTATTCAAAGAAGATATAAAAACAGTACTCTCTTGCATGTTAATGCCCCTAATCTTGGGGATTACAGGCATGATCCTTTATTCGGCAACAGGCTTTGAGCCCTTATTTGCCATAGTCGGCATAGGGGCAGTGGCCATGTCCTTTGGTCCCCTTGTAGCCCTTGTATTTTTGGCCAATAACGATAACAGGAGATTTTATAAGGACGGGGCTTCATTTTACACCTGCCTTCCTTATTCATCAGAGAAAATAAACCTAGCCAGGCTAATGAACCTTGTAATCATGGGATTGATCATAGTGATAATTTCCATAATTAACCTCTTTGCCTTTGTAGCAGTAAATCCAGGAGAAGCCCTAAGCTTTGGAGAAATTATAAGAGAAGTCTTTAGGCTACTTGGAACAATAAAAGGAGAAATGTGGATAGCAATCATCAAAACCCTAATAATAGCCCTAGGAGCTGGTCTGGTTTTAGCACAAATGATAATGGCAACCAACACTCTAGCAGTATCAAGTCCTTTTAATAAACTAGGGAAAATGGCAAATGGTATGATTTTAGCAGTTCTATTTATAGGTCAAGCCTACCTATATCTAAAAGTCTTTGGCCTTTTAGCAGATACTCAGATAATAAAAATGGTAGAAGTTGCTCAAAATAGCGCCCAAGTCGGCATAAGCACCTTTGATTTTACCCTAGGATCCTTCCTAGCAGTCTTAGGAGTCCTTTTAGCCTTTAATGGTCTTTACTTTGCGATGATAAATTATTTCCACAAAAATAAACTATCAGTCCAATAAAAGGAGGGACTTATGGTAAAGAAAATACTAATAGGCCTGGCCTGCCTAATTCTAGGCCTAATAGGTCTTAACCTATATATCTTTCACCAAACACCTAATTTCATGAGAAACAACGAGGTCGATGGAGTCAGAATGGAAGCAAAAATAGAATATGACGAAAGAGACCCAATCACCAAAACCCTAAGGGCAGAAGATTATAGAAATTTAAGCAAGAAAAGACTTGAAGGGATAAACGATAAAATTGCCGGTAGAATTGAGGGAGATATCCCATCAATCCACCTAAACCAAGGTGGTGGCTTTACTTTAACCTTCTACAAAGATGACAAAAAAGTAGACCCAGAAGACTTAAGCGTAAAAATCACAGCCTACGCTTCAGACTACAGGGACCCAGATAAGAAAAGAGAAATAAAGTTAGAGCCAATAAGCGCTGATAATAAGACCTATATTTACAAAACTAAGAGATATTCAATACAATACGAGAAATATTTCATAGAATATCTAAGGGTAGAAGTTGCTTATAAGATAGGCGGCAAGGAATACCTATCAGTATTTGCAACAAACCAAGATAACGCCGATGATGGGACAGACTTTTTCAAAAATGAAGACTTGGAAAAACCAAAAGAGGTAGACTAGGGAGCCAGTCTCCCTAGGACCTCTTTTTTTATTATCCAAGATAATATTATTATAGGGTTTTTCTCTTCGTAACTTAATATCATTATTAATTATTTCTATTTACAATTGAATCTTCGTAATAAGGGGGAACGCTAAGGGGGCGGCAGAGGCCCCTATGGTACCCCCAAAAAGTTGTAGCTCAATTTCTTACAATACAAATATATTATAGATTGATGGTGGCCCTTTTCTATAGAAAAGGGCGATTTATCAAGATAATATACTGATTTTTTCTTTCGAC
>NZ_JAMXSL010000049.1:0-14044 GCF_026131715.1 Anaerococcus sp. NML200537
CATCTTTTCCTAGTGTGTATTTTGTTCCTTCTGGTGCTTTTGCGTCTTTTCCATCTGCATCTTTGTATGTTGGTGCATCTGTTGTTACAGGTGTACCTGCTTTTCCATCTTTGTCTGCATATGATGGTGTTAGATTATCAGCGTCTTTTTGTGCAACTTTGATTGGAGCTTTTACTTCGTCTGTTGTTCCATCTGAGTATTTTACTACTACTGGTACATTTACAATTGTTCCTGCATCTCCGTCAACTGGTGTGTAGGTTACAACACCTGTTTTTGGATCAACTTTTGCATCTTTAGGAGCATCTTTACCTATTTCGTATGTTACGTTTGCTGGTGTTGCTGGTTTTCCGTCTTTGTCAGTAAATGTTGGTGCTGCTACTGTTGCTTCTTCGCCTACTTTACCAGGTACTTCTTTATATGCTGGTTCGTATTTAGCTGCTTCGCTGTCTTTGATTACTAATGGAACTTTGTCTGTGTGGCCTTTTTTGATTAGGACTTCCCCGCCCTTATCATTTAGTTTGTAGATGTCATATGTTACTTCTACGTTTGGTCCCATTGCTCCATCTTCTGTAGTTTGTGTAGCTGGAACAACTACAGATGTTTTACCTGTAATCTTATCTTCTACTATTTTGAAGTTTTCGATTTCTTTTCCATCAATGAATTTAGCTTTGATGTTCTTAAATACATAACCTTCTACTTCAATTGGTTTAGCTGTTTCTTCGTAATCTGCATCAACTTCACCTTCTTTAAGTGGAGAGTCTGTGATTAGGTAACGATAATGTCTAGATGCTGAAATAGTTTCGCCAGATTTTTCATCATCAATTTCCATTGTTACTGTAACATCATACTTGCCTGGTTTTGTTGGTATACCAGTGACATTTCCTGTAGCTTGATCTATTGTTAAACCTTCTGGTAGGTCGTTTGAATAGTATCTAGCACCGTCTTGTGGGTTTTTGTTTTCGTGTTTATATTCATCATAGATAGAACCAATGAAGTTGTTCTTTTCTACTGTGAATGAATCTTGTGCTAGTAACTCAGCATTGTTTCCTTTTGAGTCTACTCTGTAAAGTTTAGCTGTGAAAGTTGTTGTCTTATCAACACCTTTTGTATCGAATGGTTCAGATTCAATGTGTCCAGATCCGTTTGGTTTTTGAGCCTTACCAGCCTTAACTTCTTTTCCATCCTCATCATACCAAACTATTCTGAAGGAGTCGCTTGTCATACCGCTGTATGGAAGACCATCGGTTGCTGTTTGAGCTACATCTCCTGGAATAGCTGTATTAGCTCCAGAGTCATAGTTTGTAACGTTAAACTTAATTTCTCCTGGAGCAAAAGCAAAGTCTGATACAAATACGTTATTAGGCGCATGGCGTTGTTCAAACTTACCTAATAAGTTCCAACCTACGTTTATACCGTAATCATTGTTTCTATATGTGTAATAATTATTATTAAATGGTGTCATTACACGAAGGTGGTCAGTTCCTTCTGTAGAAACATATATCCAGTTATCGTTGATGTGCTTTCTATTCCAGTAGTTAACACCTGATGTTGCAAAAGTACCTGAGTTTGCATCATCTGCTATAGTTCCTAGACGATTTACTTCATCTTCTGTCCATTTGTGTAATTCCCATGCATCATAGGTGTTTCCTGCTTTTCTTTCTTTAGTAGCAGCGTCATAGTTTCTATCTGGTCCCCATGTACCATTAAATTGGATTATATAGTTACCTTCAACATTTGTCTTAGCTTGAACTGTTTCTGCAATCCAATTATTAGGATCTTTTGCTACTTCTTTATTTATCCATTGTTGAAGTTGTTGTTCAAGAGCTGGTGTCCATCCTGAACCTCTGATTTTAGATGGTGAGCTTAATCCAAGCATTGTTGCAGTTTCATCACTAAAGATTTTCTTCATAGCATAATCTGATAGGTAAGATGCCTTTACAGTTACATCTTTTGCTGGTGATGTCTTATCAGCTACTGCTTGCCAGTGGATTCCACCTATTCCTGAACTATAGTCCCAAGAAACATTACCAGAAATATTACCACCTGTTTTGCTTTCAACTGGTGTATCTGTTGCTTCTTTGTGCATGTTCTTTGGTAATTGTCTTAGTAGAACTTTCCAGTTATTGTGAGTATTTTTTGTAGTATCTGAACCAGCTCCACCTTGGGTTATTGGAAGACCCTGATCTGGGAAAACTACTGATTCACCTGTAATATATTGAAGGGCATATCCTTCTGGAATACTTGATTCATCAACCCAGAATTTATATCTTTCATTACCAGCTAATACAGTTGGGTCAGCATCAAATTGGACTAAATTTCCGTCTGGAGCAAGATATGGTTTTATTCCCATATGGAATTGTCCATCGGCACCTGATGTTGTAGAGTAAACTGGTGATGTATATTCTTTTCCATTTGACCATTTTTCAAACCATTGGAAATATAATTTAACACCTTCAACAGGTTTAAATTGTTGACCTGTAGCACCAGCAAGTGGTAGGTTTAAGTCTCCACCGGCTTGTACACCTACATAACCATGAACAGCGTCGTTTGCATCTTTTCCTACAGTTGTGTCTTCATCACCTGCTGCAGCTCTTACAGCGATACCTTGAGCTTCTCTTGTCATGCTCTCAAGATTTTTGTTTTCTTTTTGTGCATTTAAAGATGCAGCAATGAAAACTTCAGGCTTGTAAGAATCCTTAAAAGCGTTATAAGATTTTTCAAGATTTGCTATTCTTTCTTCAGAAATACCAGCATCTGCAAGTTTTTTCTTTTGCTCTGGTGTAAAATGTACAAATTCTTCAGATTTAGCTTCTTCTTTTTTCTCTACTTTCTTATCTGCCTTTTTCTCTTCTTTTTTCTCTTCTATCTTAGGCTCTTTTTCAGCATCTTCTACAATCTTGTCAATTGCTTCTTTGCTTTCTGCTTTTTCTACTTCTTCTTTATATTCATCAAGAGTTTTTGAAGATTTTTCTGTGTCTACATCTTCGAAAGCTTTTTCGATTTTTTCGATGGCATCAGCTTTGTAATCTGCTAGTTCTTTTTCAGCTTTTGCTTTTTCTTCAGCAGATTTTTCTTCAGCAGATTTTTCTTCAGCTGGTTTTGCTTCTGGTGTTGCAGATGCTTTAACAGCTGTTTTTTGAGCTTCTGTTTCTTTATTTTCTACAGGAGCTTCTTCTTCTGCTTCTGGTTTTACTTCTTCTTTTGCAGGTTCTGCTTCAGTTGCAGCTGGTGCGTCAGTTACTTCAGAAGCTTCTACTGATTGTGGGCTTACTAGAAGTACAAAACCTAGCATGCATGATACTAAGCCTATTGATAACTTTCTGGTAGCGTATCTAGGTTTTCTATTAGCACCTTTTAGCTTTTTGAAATCAATAAGCTTTTGTAATTCTGCTTTTCTTTCTTTCATAATGTCTCCTTATAAATTTTTGGCTACTTGACCTCTATCCAATCTATTTATCGTGATAAAGCTGCGGGGCTACAGGACCCGTATTTATACACGAACAAATAAGACGGTAGAAAGTCTGTGGCAATCTAACTAATGTAATTGTGATTACATTGTGGATATTAATAATATACGTTTCTAAGCTTGTGATTCAACCCCTATTCAATAACTTTTTAAATTTCCCAATATATCTAAAATTCATATGCATCTAGTTTTCAAAACTAGGTGCGACCTTGTTTTTTAGGTTAATTTACCTGCTTTTAAAATTTAGAAATTATGGTTAGAAAAATGGCATAGTTCTGGGAATTATGTAAGCTATGTATATTTTACAATTTCATGTATATTTACTATGATTGACAATAAGATGAATTTCTCAAAAAAATCTTCAACTTTTGCATTTTTGAATTTTATAAAAATTGAGAAAGAGGAAAACGAGTCTCAGACTGGGTTTGGGTGAAGTGGTGATATGGTAATTAAGAGTTTTTGTAGAGGAATAGGGGGAATTTATAAGAATAGGGGAATGATAAGGGTAACTGAAATATAAACAAGGTGTAGGACTTCTTATACAGCCTTCGAATATAGCAGCATGTCGTGCTTAGTTTATCTTGTAATTTGAGTTTTCGTAATAGGTCTCTCTCGACACGCTCGAGACAAGGGTATTGAGGCTTTTTTAAAAAAGCTACTTTCCCCTTACTTCGACCGTAGTGGAGAAGTCTAATAGAAATAATTTGGTGTTATTGTTTTATATGCACAAAGCATAAGTTTATTTTCAAAATAATATTATTAAACACCCTAAAACAGCTTATAAAAAAGCACCTACTTTTGTAGATGCTAAAAGTCTTAAGCTCTAATGTACTTAGTCGCCCTCCCACTTCCTATTTGTTTGATTAGGCCTTTCTCGCCATTATAGCTTAATTGGCGTAGATAAATCAATATTGGCGAGATTAATCTCGCCATTTTGGTAAGATTGACTATGATAAGTACACACATGGCCCGATGAATTAACCAATCTCTTTATAAAAAGAACCATGAGACCCCTCCTCACTATGTTCGTTCGGGGTGGGAAAGGATTACCCCGTAGTGGCGCTATTTCCTAAAAGACAATTGATAGCAATAATCCCACTCACATTTCGAGTGTAAGAAGCAAGCCCGTCAGCTTCAAAAGGGGACTCATGATACTATAAATTAGGTGCTCTTTATTTATATCAGTTTTAGCTTTGTATCAATATTTTATTTACCAATAGCTTCCCCTTATTTTGGTAATCAAAAAAGCACCTTAAAATTAGTAAGTGCTTAATATCTCTAATATTTATTTAATAAATTTTATCTTATACTTCAAGGGCTTTCCTCAAGTCATCTATATTATCATAAGATTGGACATTTTTATCTTTGGCTATTCTTCTTCCTTCTTCTATAGCTTTTATGGTTTCTTCGTTTGGCTGGTTAAGTTTGAGATCAAAAGGAATGCCACTTTCTCTAATACTTGCCCTTAAAAACATATTAATTGCAGTAGTCATATTTAAACCTAAGCTGGAGTAGATTTTTTCTGCTGCTTCTTTTATTTCTTTATCTGTTCTTATATTCAAATTCGTTGTTGTCATTTTATCATCTCCTTTAGGATAATTATATGAGCTTATTCGTGCACAGTCAATACAATGTCAATACAATTTCCAGGAGTTGTCAATTATTTTTTCAATGCATCTTCATTTTCGCTTAAATTATTATGTATAAAAGTGAAAATGTAAAGCTCTCATCTATTGGAGCTTGTTTATATTACCACACAAAAAGCCAGCACGTGGCTGGCTTAAATAACATTTCAAAAGCTAACTATTTACTTTTTCAGAAATTATAGCTACAAGATCGATGACATTTTCATAGGTCAAATCTCCTATATACTTATTTTCACTTAGATATACTTCCCACAAGGATCTTAGGTATGAATCTTCTTCTATGTCCTCGATTATTTCCTCATAGTCTTGCATTTCCTCCTGACTTCCTCTTTTGTAGGAAGTTCTTTCTATTGCTTCTTTTAAAATTTTATAATCTATCTCATCTTTTTTTAGTTTGTAAAGGGTGTATAGGTCATAAAAGTCTCTCATTCGTGTTGTTGTTATATTTCTTCTGATTATAGTTTCGTATTTTTCTGCGAGAATTGTTTCTAATGGATATGCCATTATTTTTATATCTTCTTTGCTAAAGATACAGGGATAGGTGTATTCTATTTCTCTTGGTGTTATTGCATCTCCTGTTGTTAGATCAAGTTTCATTGGGTTTTTAGTTTTCCCAATATTTGCTATTAGTGAAATTCTAAAGTTTTCGTACTCGTCTTCTTCTCTAATATAAGAGATGTCTTTTATTTCAAATTTTATTCCATCGTCTACATTGATATTTATGATTTCTTCTACGATTTCTTTTATTTTTTCTTCTTTTAGGGGTATGCCTTTTATGGTTGTGTCCATGTCCATAGTTGTTCTATTTTCAATGCCGATTAAGGATGATATGAGGAATCCTCCCTTTATTACAAAATTGTTTTTGTATGGTGATTTTGATAGCCTTTCTAAAAATCTTTCGAAGAAATATATTTGCAAAACTTCTTGCGACTTCAGATTTTTCTTCTCTGCTAGACTTCTTATCTTGCCCTTTATACTCTCGATATTAATCACGATAATACCTCCATATATTTTCTAATTTCATCTTCTATTTTAAATAGTCTACTGTATTTTATGAGTCGTCTTAGGTTTTTATTTTGTGATTTAAAGTATCTTTTTAAGGCTTCTGTGAAAATCTGCTTATCTATCTTTTCTCTGTCGATCATGATGTCGCAAATTGTTCGATCTATATCATAAACTAGGATAAGGTTACCCTGTGGTGATTTTATTTCTGTCTTACCTAGCTCGTATAAATCTTTTTTTACATAGTGAACTTGTAGGTCTTCATATCTTTTCTTGATATGGCTGGCATTGTAGCCTTGGGGTACAGATATATGAAATACATTTGGAGTCCTATCCGATAGGTCGTGGAGGTAGAGGGCTGTTTGATGGGAAAATATAATTCGATTACTATTAGATGATATTAAAATAAAATCGTCTATAACTTTTCCTTTTAATTGATATAGTCCTGGTCTTAATCTTTCTAATTGTCCGATTTTTGTTAATTCTGATAAATTATGCCTAGTATATCCGAGTTCTTCTGCTTCTTTGTTAGTTATTACTAGATTATCTTGTATATATTCTCTAAGTGCGTTCATTCTTCCTCACCTCGTTTTCGCTTTAATTATATCATATAAAAGCGAAAATGTAAATAACATCTCTGCAGATGGTGTAAATTCCCACACAAAAAGCCAGCACGTGGCTGGCTTTCTGCTTACTATAGGCTTATTTTACCTTGTATGGGTTTTTTTCTATTTTTTCCATTTCGTCTTTGGATATTTTTGTTACTGGGCCCTTGCTTGTTTTTAGGACATTTGCTTGGATCATTTGGTCCATTGCGTTTTTGATTTCGGTGTCGGTGTAGGATGGTTTTACTTGGTCTATTGAGATTGTTCTTTGAGCTGCTGCCTCATCTTTGAAGTATAGTTTGAGTTTTGAGTTTATTGTTTTTTCCATTTGTTATTCCTTTCTCCTTTTCTTATGCTAGGTTGCCTTCTTCGATTAGTTGGTCATCGGCTTTGTATATTGCGTATTTTAGTTCGTGGCCATTGTCATTTAGTAGGCCTAGGTAGGCTTTGGCGAAGGTCTTGATATTATCAGAGCTTGCCTCTTGGTTTACTTGTGAAAAGGTCTTTGTGTAGGCCTTTCTCTTGTCTCCGTCTACGTTTGCGATTTCGAATTTAATTTTTATTTTCATTTCTTCTCCTTTTTTGTTTTTTTATTGGCGCCTTGTATATATATAACAAAAACTGCCTTTTTGTCCCGATTTATTTTTTAAATCCTTACCCAAGTTGATTTTCCATCACCTATGCTGACATATCTCCTCTTGCCGGATAGGGCTATATAGGATATCCAGCTTAGACCTTCGTTTTCTATGACCTGGTCATAGTGGATATGCTCACCTGGATAATAGACTGCTAGAACATCTGACCTAGTCGTGGGTAGGGCTCTGACATTGACTGCTGCCCTTACCAGGGCCCTGCCGAGTTTTTCGACCATCTTGTAGCCAGTATTTGTATTGCCTATAGGCCTAAAGTATCTCTCCTTATAGGACCTCTTGCAGGTTAGAAATATTTTAAGGTCATCCCTAGTTGTGGATATGGATACTCCCCTGTGCCTGTAGTTGGCATGAAGGATCTTATCCTTTGCTAAAAATATCCCTGTATGGCCGCCTGCTCCTAAAGACTTACCCTCGATGCCTCTTATAAAGATATCCCCTCTTTGGACCTGGCCATAAGAATAAATTTCCTTTAGATAGGTCCCATTCATCTTAAATAGGGTCTCTGTTGACCCGATTAGGCTTGTCCTTGGGATAAAGCCTCCTGCTATGAGGCAATAGTGGACGAAGGATGAACAGTCATAAAAAGCTGGACCAAGTCTTGCAGGATAGGCCATGGAATAGCCCACCCTGCCGACCTTGGCTAGGCCAAAGTCAATCATCTTTTCAATATTTGCCATAAAGTTCCTTTCCCCAAAAGCTATGACTTTTGGATTTCTTCAATAATTTTGTCAAGCTTTCCATTGATTTGTACTATTAGGATGAGGTTCATCACTATTGGAAAGCCTAGTTCAGATATGAGTTTAAATATATCCATATCAATTTCGGCTAACTTGGCAAGCTTTCTTTCCTTAGGATCAAGCTAGCGAAGTCTGGCTTGCGATAAAATTTATGGCAAGCCCAGAAAGTACGCCACTCCTTTCTTGTGTGATTTGCACGTGCTAATTATATATAGCAAAAAGTAAGATTTTGTCCCGATATTTTTGCTAATCAGCTTAAAGGCTATAGGGAAATTGTCATACAAAAAAGCTTATTTATGATATAATTAAAGAAGTTAAGGGGTGCTTATATGAATGAGAAAAATAAAATAGATAGGGTCCATGACCATGTTTTTAAGGATATAAAGACATTGATGGATAGGGCAAGAAATGAAGTTGCAAGACAAGTCAATAATATTTTGCTAGAGACTTACTGGGAGATTGGACGTATTATCGTAGAAGATGAGCAAGGACATGAGCAAAGAGCAGAGTATGGCAAAGAGCTTATAAACGACTTGTCAAGACAACTTACAAAGGAATATGGTAAGGGATATTCTAAGTCTAATTTGTTTAATATGAGAAACCTATATTTATCATATCCAATATTCCAGACACTGTCTGGAAAATTGACCTGGTCCCATTATTGCGAACTCTTATCCATCAGCGATGAGAAAAAGCGAAGCTTCTATGAAAAAGAAAGTATAAATGCAAATTGGTCAGTAAGAGAACTTAAAAGACAAATAAAAACATCACTTTTTGAAAGACTGGTCTTATCATCAGGAGACGAAAACAAAGAAAAAGTCCTAGACCTAGCCTTAAAGGGCAATGAAATAAATAAGGCATCTGACCTTGTAAAAGACCCTTATGTATTTGAATTTTTAGGCTTTCCAGAAGAAAAACCAATGATGGAAAGTGATTTAGAAAAGGCACTCATAGACCATATTGAAAAGTTTTTACTAGAACTTGGCAAGGGTTTTATGTATGTAGGTAGTCAGCAAAGGGTAACTTTAGGCAACACCCACTATTATGTGGACATGGTATTTTACAATAAAATATTAAGGTCCTATGTCTTAATCGAACTAAAAACAAGCAAGCTAATGCCAGAAGCAGTAGGTCAAATAAATATGTACCTCAATTATTATAAGGCAGAAGTTAATGATGAGATGGACAATGAGCCGATAGGAATAATCCTGTGTACTGACAAGGACGGAGTCCAAGCAGAATACGCACTAGGCAGCTTATCAAATAAAATATTCGCATCAAAATATACCTTGTATATCCCAGAAAGGGAAGAGCTTGAAGAGCAGGTAGAGAAAGTAATTGAACAATACAAACAGGGGCTGTTGCAGAATGAATAAATCGTCCCAAATCACTAGAGGAACCTTGCAGGAAATTTTGCCTCCACGAGCCGGCAGGCTAGGCCAAAAATTTCCCACAAGAACCCTCTAGTGATGGGACGATAGTTATTCATAGTTTTGCAACAGCCCCTTTTTTATTGCAAAAAATCTCCCAATATTTTTAATAATCAGCTTAAAGACTTTAAAAGTCCAATTCGATTTGTCTAAAAGCCTTTAAGGCAAAAAAAGCCCGTCTTAAAGGCTTTTAGGCAATTAAACATTTTCACTAATTTGTATTAAGATAGACATTGACAAGGTCAATAGGCGCCTTTACCAGCCAGGCTGGTAGACTTTGATCTTAAATGAAAGAAGTGAAAAAAAATGATAAATTTGGAAAATGCACAAAGAATAATAGATGATTATATGCCACTAATACTTGCAACAATAAGACGATTCCCAGCCTTTGAAAGAGAAGAGGCAATCGATGAAGCAAGGATGCTGACAATCGAGGCAATACTAGATTACAAAATCGAAGCGGGAAGCTTCGGCAATTACCTAAAACACAAGCTCAACTACCACTTTTGGAACAAATGCAGAAACCCAATAGAAATCTCCCTAGAAACACCCACCGAAGGCGGCGTAATCGGAGATTTGATAGAAAGTGACATCGATATAGGAGCCGAGATAGAAAATGGGGAAAAATACCTCAAATTAAAAAACAGCCTAAAAAGCCTAAATAACAAAGACAGGGAAATAATTAGATTAAGATATTTTGAAGAAATGGAATATGAAGAAATAGGCCAAATCCTAGGCCTAAGCCCAAAAACAGTGAGAAATAGAAATAGCATGATAATAAAAAAATTGAGAGAGGTGTGGGATGTGGGTTCTAATATTATTTGAATTAAATATTATAATAAGAGATGCCGACAAATATTAGATTAGCTTCGGTCAAAACCGCAGAGAATATGTAATTAATTCATTCTATGCGGTATAATACATATGTTATCATCGGCCCACAGGGTGGGAGGGGGTGATTTCATGCAGGAATTGATTAACTTCATTATTGCTGTCGCAGCGCAAGTAGCTGGTAACTTACTGTGCAAATGGCTAGACAGCAAGAAAATTGATGATAATTAGTCTATAAAAAAAAGGACGAGCGTGCAGGCTCGTCCTTTTTTGGTAATTCCATGCTTCTTGATTAACTTCATGGTTACTCTTAATATACCACAAATTAGGGGTTAATTCAATATTTTAAATTAGTTGATTTGTATTGATAATTTAGTATCAACATGGCCCGATGTAGATACTAATCCCTTTATAGGAAAAACCATGAGAGTCCTCAATGAGCCACGTAAATATGCCTTGATTTGGCATATTTACGCAGAATGATAGCGTGGTAGCGTGGAGAGCTTCGAAGAAGCGGTATTCGTACGGGCTAGATTCTTGCTTCGCTCGTTCGGGGTGGGAGTATTGTTGGTTCCTAGTTTTTCGTTAGTTACTTATAATTATTTAAAGGAAATACAATAATAAAAAATGTTAGTAAAACCAGAAACCGAGTCCCCTCCCATTTCGAGCTTTGCGGGCAAGCCCGTCCGGCTCTGAGAGGACCTCATGGTTCTCTTTATTGAGGGTTCTGTATTTACATCGGTGATTTGTTTATATAGCCTTCGAATATAGTAACATATCGCTCTAGAGTTTGTGCTAGAATTTGAGTTTTCGTAATAGGTATCTCCACTACGGTCGATACAAGGGAAGGAGCGCTCGAGACAAGGGGTTCTGTATTTTCTCATAAAAAAACCTTCCAATTTAATGGAAGGTTTTTTGAAGTGAGTACCCGGGTATTTTATTTTTAGATTTGGTCTAAGAGTGCACTCTTTATTGACCGCCTCTTAAGATTCTAATTGGTAATTAGTCTCTTTTGCTTGCTGCGTAAGCAACTGATGCTGCTGCAAGGATTCCAGCTACGCCAGCTACTCCAGCGATACCTGTTTTAGCGTTTGAGCCAGCTTTTTTAGATGGCATGTTAGCTTTTTTGTCTTCTTTTTTGTCTTCTTTTTTGTCTTCTTTTTTGTCTTCTTTAACTTCTGGTTGAGCTTTTTCGTTTTCTTTGATTGTGTTTTCGATGTCTTCAGCGTTCTTGTTTAGTTCTTTTGTAAGCGCTTCAAGATCAGCGTCAGAAGCTTCATCAGCGTAAGCTGTAGCTATGAAAGCTGATTTAACACCAAGTGCTTTGTTAGCTTTTTCGATTGTAGCTTTAGCGTCTTTGATTTGTTTTTCAAGAACGTCTTTAACCTTAGCAACTGATTTTGGAGCTTGTTTTAGTAGGAATTCTGCAGATGAGATAGCTACTTCTGCTCTTGTTTTAGCTGCTTCAAGAGCTTTAACTAATTCAGCTCTATCTTTTTTAGCTTCGTCTTTGATAGATGGTTTAACAACTACTTTGTCTCCTTCGATAGAAACGATAGCTGTAGCTCCACCTGCTAGAGTTCTAAGGATTCCCATTTCTTTTTTAAGTCTGTCAGAAAGGTCTTTTTCTCTAGATACTGCTGTACCATAAGCTCCGTTAGCTGCTGCTAATTCATTTTGAGCTTTAACAAGGTCAACTAGAGCTTGTTGTTTTGGTGTAAGTTTGTTTGTTGAGTTAACTTTTTCAGCTTCAGCTTTTTCTTTTTCAACTGCTGCTGCTACTTCACCAAGTTTAGCTTCATATTTTGTTGTTGCTGCAAGAAGAGCTGCGTTAGCATCCATTACTGCTTTTTCTTCTACAGATTTATCTTCTTTTTTGTCTTCTTCTGCTTTAGCAAGAGCTTTTCTAGCTTTTTCTACGTTTGCTACTGCTGTCTCTACATCTATTTTAAGCTTGTCAGCTTCTTTTTGACGAGCTTCAGAATCAGTTTTAGCATCTTCTTTTGGAGCATTTTTGTAAGCTTCTTCAGCTGCTTTTACAGCTTTTTTAGCTGTTTCTATTCTAGCTTTAGCAACTTCGATTTCTTTTCTAACTTCATTTCTTTGAGCGTAGAATTTGTTAACTAAAGATAGTTGTTCATTGTATTCTTCGCCAACAAGTTGTGTACCTGATTTAGCTGTATCAGCTACAGCTGGTGCTACTGCACCAAGACCTAGAGCTAGTGCAAGAGCACCTGCTGCTAATTTATTTAATTTCATAATTATATTCTCCTTAAATTTCGTTTAAACTTTTGTACAATTTTTTAGTACTCACTTTACAATTATTATCTTACAACACCTTCTCCATATTGTCAACACATTTGATTAATTTATCAATATATCTAAAATTTTTCTAAATATAACGACAAAATATCTTCATAATTGATAGATAATTTCTACAATAGGAATTCCATACATTGGCTTTATTACTCGCTTTTGCAAGCTTAATGCTTAATTATGGAATTTTGTAGGTCCACACAATTTGTGTTGAATTTCTACAATAGTATTTTTGGGAATTTCTACAATAGGAATTCCTAATATTTTGTTGTTTGATAATATCTATTAATATACTAATTTTGTGGAGAATTGCAAGATGGTTTCCTTAAATTACAATAATATTAAGATGATTTTTTGTTCTTTAATACAAAATGAATTGGTACTATATAGTATTTCACTTCGTAATTTTATCTTATAGTAAATTTTCATTATAAACATATCTCTTCGTTCAAGGGGGAGAGCCAAGACTTTCTTTCTTAATAATACAATATTATATACTATTTTCTTCGTTATTTTGTCACACAATGAATTATTGTCATCAAGCTGATGACTTCGCCAAAGGGGGAGGGCCAAGGACCCTTTCGCATGGGTCCTCATCGCCCTCCCCCTTACACCCCCTCTCCGTTACACCCCGCAAGCGACTCTTGCAGAGGGCAAAATGTAGATTGCCTATGGCAATCTTCTTTACTAGACCTGACTGCTATTCATTCTGGTGCAAAATCTATTATTTCAAATCTCGTCAGCTAAAAATTTAGATTCGCTTCACTTCGTTTGCTCAACAAAATTTTCTTAACGCTTCCTTGATTTAAAATAATTTACGATTTTATTTATCTAAGTCTTAAGACTATCTTCCTTAGACCCACTTATCGCAATGTTTGCGAGAGCAAACGAGCCTTAGACTAGCTTCGATGTCAATATTCTCTCAGAATACAGAATAATTCTCCCAAGGTCGGGATATTTTGTAAATGTAGATGCCGTTAAGAAAATCTCCTGACGCACGAGTTCAAATTAATATTATGTAAGTGCTGAGATGTAAAGTAAATGTAAAAGAAAAATTTGGACTAGATTGAGATTTTTAGGCATCGGAATGTCAAAATAACTAAGGATAAGAATAGCTAAAACAAGGAGTTCTGTCTAAAAAGAGTGGCTTGCCGAAGGCAAGCTTCTGTTCATGCTCCCCGCTTTAGGGGCCGCCTGGGGGTGTAACGGAGAGGGGTTTAAGGGGAGGCCGATGAGGGACTATGGTACCCCCAAAAAGTTGTAGCTCAATTTCTTACAATACAAATATATTATAGATTGATGGTGGCCCTTTTCTATAGAAAAGGGCGATTTATCAAGATAATATACTGATTTTTTCT
>NZ_JAMXSL010000050.1:0-13798 GCF_026131715.1 Anaerococcus sp. NML200537
ATATAATCTTTCTCTAATTTTGAAAATTCTTTTATTATAATAATTAATATCCCCAATAATAAAATAACAAAAAAAATCAGATCCAATCTATTAACAAAAAATTCGTGTATTTCATTATTAAATCTAAAAATATTGCTATCTATTGCAAGCATACAACTCATTAGAATAAATAAAAATACCATAATTTTTATTACTATTTTTTTTAGTATATCTTTAAAATATTGATCTTTATCCAATTTTATACCCAACTCCCCATACAGTTGTTATTATATTGTTTTGCACTCCTAACTTTTCCCTAATATGTCTAATATGAACTGAAACCGTATTGTTTTTTATATAATATTCATCCGGATATATTTTATAGAATAAATCTTCGGATTCTAGTACTTCAGATTTTTTCTCTAGTAATGATTTTAAAATAATAAATTCAATAGGAGTTAAATCAATTTCCTGTCCATCAACTAAAACTTCTCTTGATTTGATATTTAAATCCACATTTTGATAAGTTAAAATATTTCCTGTACCTTCTTTAGTTTTTAAATTATAATTATTGTATCTTCTTAATTGAGCCTTTACTCTAGCAACTAACTCTCCAGGTAAAAATGGTTTAGTTACATAATCATCCGCTCCAAAGGTTAAGCCCTTAATTTTACTTGACTCATCATCTTTTGATGTAAGCATAATAATTGGATAATTAAAAGACTCTCTAATCTTTTTGCATAAATAATATCCATCTTTATCAGGTAACATAATATCTAAAATCGCTAAATCAAATTCTTCTTCCTTAATATATCTAATTGCTTCCTCTGAACATGTTGCCTTTTTTATAATATAATTTTCATTTTCTAGATATATCTCTATTAAATCTAAAATACTTTCATCATCTTCTACTACTAATACTGAGTAATTCATAACTAAATTTCCTCCATTTTAAATCTATCACTTTTGTCAAAACAACTTTAAAAAAATAAAGAAATTTTTTAAGTAAAAGAATCAAGAAGAACAATACAACATCCTTTTAATGAATTAAATCTATCTTTCTAAATTTCTTAAATCTATAATTTTTGATTTAATATACATTTCTTTCGTTGTTTATAAATGTCTACTTATAAATAAGTATACCATTATTCTTTATCTCATTTCAATATCTATATCTACTATATTGATAATAGATTGTCTTTGCTGTCATCACATATACTATATCTTTTAAAAAGTTTTCGTCTGTTCTAGCCTTCTAATCGTCTTTTATTTTTCAGACTTCAAATCCAAAACATTTTAGCTTGGTTGGTTTAATAACTTTGAATTTTGTTGCATTTATTTTAATCCTAACTTCTTTTCTATACATTTGGTTACTAAAACCATTACTCTGTTTGCTACTGTTAGTATACTGTAATCTACATATCTAACCAACCTTAATATCATATTCATGTTCATCAAGTCAGGTCGTTCCTCTCTTCCACATATCTCCATGTGAAATTTCAGGATTGCTATGGAATTCGTCGACAAATACGCTGTTTAGGGACTTTCACCCCAGTATTGGAACTTGCCCCATCATACAATACAGTAAGCAGACTAAAACCTGCCCCCTATAATCTTTTACCTTTCTATGCTATTATCCTTTTTCTTCTTTTCATCCACTTTCATATCCCCTTTAGTCTTAAATTCCTTTAATTTCCCTAGTGTTGATGCTTTTGCTTTAGTATGCTCTTTAGCTTTTAATAACTTTGCAGAGTATACTTTTAGACTTGTGTATTCCTTATTATCCTTTCCCATACTTTTCTTTTCTTTGCCAAATAGGTGTACAAAATCTCCTTTTTTCAAATTTTTTACTTGATTGATTTTGTCATTATAGGCGTAGCAGCTGATGAATTTTGCATTTCCTTTCTTGTCATTTTCAGCAATAGAAAAGGAGGCTACTTTAAAGTCCCTCCCATCTTTTGATTTTAAATCTTTAATTTCTATGTCAGTTGCTATATTTCCATCTATATTTAATGTATCCTTTTCTTTATTATCTATATCTTTCATCTCTTTATCTTCTTGTTCCTGATTAGCTTCTAAATTTTCTTTTAACTCTTCTTCGTCTATATATTCAATAAACTTTTCATCAATAATGCCCATAACTGAATCGTTCATATAATTATCATAGGCATTATTAAGAACATTTTCATTTTCTACTCCTGTTTCAAGAGATATAATACCTTTTACAAATTCTTTATGATTATATTCTGCTAAAAAATCTATTGTATTTTTCATTATTTCAAAATTTGTATTTTCCATATTTGCTATTGTTTTTATATCACTTGCGTATCTAACAGAATCCCATTCATACTTTCCACTTTCTTTATTAAACTCTACTCCTGTGGCTAAAATAAATTGATTTCCGTCAAATAAGGTAACTTGATTATCTTTCACATCCAATACCATAGTGTCTCCAAATTCAGTTTCAATTACATTTCCCTTTTTTATATTCATTTTTATTCCTCCATTTCTATTTTTATCTTTCTTATCTGTTAAATCTTTTATTTCTTCTTCCTTTCCATCACTAATAATAAATTGTTTTATTTCTTCAACTGTTGGATCATCGATTGTAGTCTGAATAAATTCAACTAATTTATCTTCTGAAGTGGCAAAATTTTTAATTCCATATTCAACTATATTGTTAATTATTCTCTGAGTAGCACCATCAAAAGAAAAATTTTCTCGAATAAATTCATTAAAGCTATATCTATCAAATTCCATATTCTTTTTCCTCTAATAATCTCATTTAAAGTTTTATCTGCCACATGGTTCACTATTATTTATTTCGTTTATATTATTATTTACTACTAAATTTCCCTTATATTCCTTTAATTTATCCATAATAGATGTTTTTTCTTTCCTTTCAAAATCTCCTATTTCCTGCACTTTACTATCTCTAAAGTCAGCATCATTTCTATCTATTATTCCATCTAAATCCATATCTTTAGATAATGGATCATAGAAGTTGCCATCATCATCTATTTCAAGTCCCATTACTTCTCTCAGTTTTTCTTCATTTACTGATACAAGCTCACTAAAATCCCAAAAGCCAATAGATGTCTTTATCTGTACTAGCTCTTTTAAATCACTTGCATCTAAGGGATCATAGGTGTATTGAAAGCTGTCAATTAGGTTCTTATCTACATAGGTGTTCATCTTGTAATTTATTAAATCTAAACTTATTTGTATTTCATGTTTTTCATCTGGTGTTGTTGTATAAGCTATTCCTATATCTGTTAAGTCAGGAAATATAGTATCAAAGTCCTCTAACCTGTTTTCTTCATCATATTCTCTGTTAAGGAAGTCTATCAATTCTTCCTTTACTTCTTCTAGTAATGGATTATCTTGGCTTATATCTTCACTTTTTCCCATATCTAGTAAATTATTTACTTCTGCAAGTCTTAATGTCTTATCCTTTAAAAGTTCAGCTTGTGGAAATGTCTTTTGTATTTCAATTTTGGCTGTTTGAAATTGCTCTTCTGTATCTTTTAGTTTTGAGATTGTATTTTCTAATCTTTCTGGTAATTTATCTAATACATTATCCATTCTTGTTATATTACCTATTTCATCTGTACCAAACTCTCCTCTATATTCTCCCTCGCCTTTTAATATAAAGTTATATTTATTGAAAAAAGAATCATATTTTATGGATAAATCAAAATTTCTATATTCACCTATTTTTTCTCCATCTTTATCCATTTCCCTATATATTTTAACTCCCTTAATTTTGTTCAACAAAAACTCTCCAGCTATTTTCTTATCTATATACTTCTTTCCGTCAATAATTAGAGAGGTAAATTTATTATCTTCTTTTAAATTTTTATCTACTTCTCTATAAGGCTCAACATTTTTAATATCTTCCTTTAAGTTCTCTATCCTTTCTTTTAATCTTTCTATTTCCTTTGGATAAAATTTAACTACTTTATCTTCCAGCTTGTAAAGATTTGATTTAAAATTGGACTCTAGCATTTTAAGTTTAGAAACTTCAACATCAAGGTCCATCTTCTCCTTTATTAATGGATTTCCTGTTGCAAGAGCTTTGATTTCGGCATAGTTTAATGTGGCTTCGTCTACATCTTCTGCAACTCTTACAGGAGTCTTTGACGTCATAATTTGGGAAATATATTTTTGTTTATTCTCTAAGGTTTGGAATAGGTAGGCATCAAAAGTATTTTCTGTTACATATCTAAATATATGGACTTCCTTATTCTCATTTCCCTGCCTCACAATCCTGCCTGCCCTTTGAGAAAGATCAGCAGGTCTCCATGGTATATCAAGATCGTGAATTGCAATTAGTTTGTCTTGGGCATTAGTACCTGCTCCCATTTTCTGTGTTGAACCAAGTAAGACTCTTATTTCTCCCTTTCTTACCTTATCAAAGATAGCGTCTTTTTCCATATTGTTTTTTGCCTTATGAATAAATTCTATTTCATTTTCAGGTACTCCCATATCTATAAGTTTTGTTTTAATATCATCATAGATATTAAAATCACTACTTGGTGTAGACATATCACAAAATATTAATTGAGCAGATTTATTATCTTTATATTTATCCCAAATGCTAAATACATTTTTTATACAGGTATTTACCTTACTATTAGGATCATCAGGAAGTAAAGGATTGATTAATCTTTGATCTAACGCCATCTTCTTCCCATCATTTGTTATTAATAGCATATTATCAACACTTGAATCTACCTGCTTATCACGAACCTTATCTGCTCTCTCGGAAAAAGTTTCAAGAATTTCTTTTTGTTCTTCGGTAGGCTTTGTTTTTATAGTTTCATAATGGGCAATTGGTGTAGGAAGATTTAAAACATCAGCTGTTTTAATATCCATAAATCCTTTTACAGTATTCATAAGTTCAGGAAGATTATAAAATTTTGCAAATCTGGTTTTGCTCCTATAACCATTACCCTCAGGATTTAATTCTATTGCCGTTATTGTTTCTCCAAAAGTAGACGCCCAAGAATCGAAATGTTGCAATTTCATCTTTTTTAATTCATCATACTGTAAATATCTCTGCATAGTATAAAGTTCAGCCATACTGTTGCTTACTGGTGTACCTGTGGCAAATACTAATCCTTTATTATTAGTTATTTCATCCATATAGCGGCATTTCATAAGCATATCTGATGATTTTTGTGAATCTGTAGAAGTAATTCCTGCTACATTCCTCATTTTAGAAAATAGATAGAGGTTTTTGTAGGCATGGGCTTCATCTACAAATAACTTATCTACTCCCAGTTCCTCAAAGGTTACAACATCATCTTTTTTATAATCAGCATTTAGTTTTTCTAACTTTGTTTCTAATTTTTTCTTTGTTTTTTCTAATTGCTTTACAGTAAATCTTTGATCCCTTTCTCTTTTATATTCATCTATATAGTCAATGATTTCATCAATTTGACCTTGTAATTCATATTCTTGTCTTTCTTTTGATATAGGAATTTTTTCAAATTGACTATGTCCTATAATCACAGCATCAAAATTTCCTGTAGCAATACGACTACAAAATCTTTTTCGTCTATCTGGTGTGAAGTCTTTTTCTGTGGCACATAATACATTAGCTCCTGGATAAAGTTCATTAAATTCTCTTCCAAATTGCTCTACGATGTGGTTAGGAACAACAAACATTGACTTATTACTCATACCAAGTCTTTTTGACTCCATGGCTATACCTATCATTTCAAAAGTTTTTCCTGCTCCTACTTCATGGGCAAGTAAAGTATTTCCACCAAACAAACCTCTTGCTATGGCATCTTTTTGATGTGCTCTTAATTCTATTTCAGGATTCATTCCTTCAAAAGTAAGATTAGATCCATCATATTCCCTTTGTCTTATGGAATTGAATCTTTCGTTATAATCTTCCACTAATCTATTTCTTCTTTCCAAATCATCAAATATCCAGCTTTTAAATTCTTCTTTTATCATCTCTTGCTTACTTCTTGCAAGCATTGTTTCTTTTTGATTAAGCACAGATTTTTTCTTTCCATCACTGTCTTCTACTTGGTCAAATACCTTAGTATCTCTTAAATTTAAAGTATCTTCTATCAATTTATAGGCATTTACCCTATTTGTACCATAGGTAAAAGAAGCAAGATCATTGTCCCTATCAGAGCTTTTTCCTTCAACTCTATATTCTCCTGTAAAGTCAGAATACTTAATATCTATATTCCACCTTGATGAAACTGGTGTTTTCAACAAATCAAACATAAATTTTTTGTAATCTTGTTCCGGTATCCATGTTGCACCCATTCTAACTGTAATCTCACTTGCATCTAGTGCTTTAGGCATTACTTCCACTAGCTTTGCTTTTTGAAAATGTAACTCTTCTAATTCTTTTTTTAAGAGTTTACTATCCTCTAGATTTTCTTCCTTTCCTAACTCTTTTTCGATGTTTTTAATATAAGAGTCTACAACTTCAATTTTATCTCTTATATTTCCTGACAAGTATTCATCAGCACTTACGTAAGGTCTTGAAAAATCTCCTAGCTCTTTAGCAGACTTAAATGGATTTATATCATTAGGTTCAAAGGAATCTAAATTTAAAAATATTTCTCCCTTTAATTCTTCTATTAATTTATCTCTTGTTTTTCCTGTCAATTCTTCCATATAATCAAAATTTATTTTACCTTTTTGACTAATAGAGAGTACCAGAGCATCTATTGCCCTATCTGTATGATCTATTATTACAGCTTTTTTTATAGTTCTCTTGTTAAAGATATCAGATTTTCCTATAAAGTTGCCTTCTTTATCTAATTTCTCCAAAGTTGAAATTAAAGAAAAATTGGCATCTTCTCTAAATAACTTTTTATTGGTTTTTGAATTTAGTCTTCCATGTTTGCTATTGAAATCATCGTAGAATTTATTTAGATTTTCTTGTTCTTTTTTTATCTCTTCATCTGAATAGTCTTCTTTTTGATAGGTTATAACTTTCCTTAGACTTTCATTTAATCTTAAATATTCTTTTACCTTATCTTTATCCTTTTCATTTAAGGATATTTTTTGCATAATTGAATTTTCTCTAAAATATATTTCATCATCCACTAAAGCAAAAGAATAGTTTTTAACACTATCATCAGCTGGTATTGTTTCTTCTCCTAAATCATCATTTATTTGAGCTTTTTCATACCTACCTTGAATATTTTTAATAGCTTTTTTTAGTCCTTCTTCTAAAGAAATATCTTTATTTTCAATACATGCAAGGCTTGTCCCAAATCTTGACGGTATTTCTTCCATAGTCCCTATTACCATCTTAGGATTATCTACAAAGTATTTATTATATATTAGTCCTTTTTGGTCTTTATCTAGCTTTATCCAGTCTTCATCTATCTTTAATAGCCTATCTCTCTTTTTTAAAAAGATTATATCTGAAGTTACTTCTGTTCCAGCTACCCCTTTAAATGTAGTATTTGGTAGTCTTATTGCTCCTAAAAACTCTGCTCTTTCCGATATATATCTTCTAACATCTTCACTTTTTTTATCCATTGTTCCTGAAGATGTTATAAAGGCAATGATGCCGCCATCTCTAACCTTATCTAAAGTTTTAGCAAAAAAATAATCGTGAATTAGAAAGTTATTTCTTTCGTACTCACGATCTGCTACTTTAAATTCTCCAAAAGGAATATTTCCTATGGCCACATCAAATAGGTTATTAGAAAAATTGGTTTCTTCAAAGCCTTTTATTTGGATATTGGCATTAGGGTAAAGTTCTTTGGCAATTTGTCCACTAATGCTATCTAATTCAACTCCATAAAAGTTTGACTCTTTCATTTCTTCAGGTAGATTTCCTATAAATCTCCCTGTCCCAGCACTTGGTTCTAATATATTTCCTTTTTCAAATCCAAGATTAGAAAGACTTTCATAGATAGCGTCTATAACTACTTTCGGCGTATAAAAAGCTGTTAGGGTTGATCCTCTTGCCCTATTATATTCTTCCCCAGTTAGATTTTCTTTTAAAAAATTTCTTGCATCAAGCCATTGACCTTCCTTTTCTTCATCAAATACATCAGAAAGTCCTCCCCAGCCGATATATTTTGCCAAAATTTCCTGTTCATCTTTTCTTGCACTTCTATTTTCTTTTTCTAAAGCCTTTAAGACATTTATAGCTTCAATGTTGTTTTTTAACCTCTGTGAAGGTGGTAGGTTTTCTTCTTCATTAATAATTTTATAGTTTGCTAAAGAAACTTCAGAAACCCCTTCTATATTTTCTCTATCAGTCCTTATTAAATTATTATTTTCTTTCCATTCCTTATATTCTTCTAACTTCTTATAAATAGTTTCTTTTCTATGAGTGGTTAATTTCAATGAATTACCATCTCCGTCAATTTTGTCGATTCCTTTGAGGTAAGAAAAAGGTAGAGTAAATTCCCTATAATTTTTTGGATTAGACGAACTATATACTAAAAATTCTTCCTTTTCATTATCAACTCTTACTATAAACTGATCAGCAACAAGAGAAGATTTATTATTTATTACATCAAGGCTTTTATGTAAAAGCCCTGAATTGTCTTTTTTAACTTTTTCTTCGTTTTTATTATCAATATCTTCAAAGCTAATTTGTTCTACTAATTCCTCTTTATCGATAGATTGTTTTTTACTTAATATATCTTTTTCACTAGATTTATATTCTTCTAAATCTTCCTTTCTTACAAAAATATTAGAAACAGGTCTTTCTCTACTATATATTACTTCAGTAATACCACTCTTATCTATTGTACTTAAAGCTAATCTACCCATTCCAGCTTCATTAAATTCATTTTCTTTAATTAAATATTCCTTATTTCTAAATTGAACTGGTAATCCTAAAAGACTATAATCTTCTATTTCTAACGGAATTAATTCCTCTTTTTTTATAACTTCCAAATCAAGATCTTTGTAGTCATTAAAAAGAATTATTTCGTTTCCGGTAATAAAACCATTCATTAGTCCTGTGCTATCTTCTAATTCTATAGTTTTAGGACTTGTAGCATCGTTAATGGCGGTTATAGTGTATTCTTTTCCTTTGTATCTAACACTCATACCTTCTTTAAATGGATTTTCTTCTTGCCTTGTTCTATCATTTTCTATTTGCTGATTTAAATATCCATTTAAAAGCACTTCTCTATGTTTGTCATCAAGTAAATAAGGTAAGTTACTTAATATGTCCTTATAACTTTTATATTTTATAGCTTGATTAGAATTTAAAATATACCCATTGTATCGTAAATTTTGTTTAAGAGATTTCCCCTTAACATCTAAGATTAGCTCTACCTTATACCCTTCTTTTCCATCTATAATATTTTCTGGTTTTTTTAATAATCCATCTTCTATTTTCTTTGACAGTAGTAAGTATTCTTCATTTTGAGGATCAAAATAGTATTCTCTTTTTTCTTTGATATCCTTATCTATTAACTTGGAAAGAACTTGTTTCTTATCTCTTATTTCTTCAATTTTGGATTTTTCTTCTTGCGATAAATTTATATTAAAAGTAATTTCATTTTCTTCATTTATATGTGCTAAATTTTGATATGCTCCATTGATTTCAAGATTTTTATTAAAAACATATATATCATTATAATAATCTGGAAATTGCTTATTAAAGCTTTGAACATCTATATCATAGCCTTCCTCAAATTTTGTAACTTTATCATCAGTAATTTCAAATAAACCTTCCCTTTCCAATTCTAATACATCATTTAAATTTGTAAGGTTTGCTTCTTTAATTTTGGCAGTAATTTCATCGAACAAACTGTCTATTTTTTTGCTATCTTCAAAAGATTTCCCTTTATATAAAGTATAGATCTTTCCTTGTGAGTTTTCCTTTCTTGGATAAACTCTAATTCCTGTCTCTTCTAGTTCTATATCCTTTGTTTTCTCTTTATCTACTAAAGCGTAATAAATTCCTACTTTTACTGCTATTTTATCTTCTACAATCTCTTTTGTTAATTTTTCTTCTACTTCATTTCTTAATACTTCTAAAGCTTTTAAATCGCTTTCTTTAAAGGAATGTGAGAATAGTTTTAAGTCCTTATCAAAATAGGCATCATATGAATAATATGTTATTGGATTATGGTTATTATCATATCCACTGGAAATATTTTTTATTTTTAAATATTTATTATCCTCTGTTTTAACTATATCTCCCACTTTTATAGAGAGTATCTCCTTATCATCTTCTATATTATTTTCAAGTGAATTATTTAAATATTCTCTATATCTATGTTCAATTCTAATGCCTAATTCTTTAACCTTATCTATTGACTTCATATCATCTGGAAGATTTCCCTGCTTATCGGCAACTTCTCTCATGATTTTTGCATATTCTCTTTGGAATACAGAGTTAAAACTTGCTAAGGTATTATTTCCTAAGTTTTCTCTTGCCTTTATAATTTCATTTTCTAAAACTTTATCCTTAACTAATACATCAAAAATTCTATCTTCAATTTGATTTATTGAAATTATTTTTTCATCTATCTTATTTTCTTCTATAGTTTGATTAAGTTCTGTCTGATTTTTTCCTATTTGTTCATAAAGAAATTCAAAGTCCCTTTGGTTGATCTCATTTCCATCACCTATGTCTATCTTATAGTGATCAACTATTTTTCCATCTACTATATGGTTAAAATAGAATTTGGAATACCCCTCCCACTCATCAGTCATCTGACTATACTCATCTTCTCCTAAGGTCTTATTATGAAGTCTTATCTTTTCATCTATTTCCCTTATTTCATCTAATAGTTCTTTAGTCAGCCTTTGTCCTTCATAATCTTTTTCTATTAGACTTGAACCCTCATTAAACTCAATTATCCAATAATCATCTTTTATATGGCTATCTAAATCAAAACCTATATTCTCTTTATTTTTATTAGGATAAAATTCCTTAAATTCTTCAAACCCATTTACTATATCATCATCTATAACTTCTTTGTTAGAATTAACTACAATATTTGGAATATCATCATATCGACTTTGACTTTCTAAAAGGTAATATTCTCTTCCTTCTATTTCTTCCTTTTCTTTAATATAAAAAGTGTCATGTATTCCCTCAAGAATAATTCCATCGTCTAACTGGTCTAATGGTATATCTAATTGTTTTTCAAAGGCTATGGAATATATATCTTCTTTTAAAAAGTTTGGTATAAATTCATCATAAATGATAAGTTTTCCATCATCACCTATACTTGCTACAGACTGTCCTTGATAATAATATATAGAACTATTATTTGTTCTTTCTATATATACATCATTATCAGTTGGAGGTAAATCATCTTGATAATTTATATACTCCTGGATTTCTTTTTCTGTTTTATTTATTTCCTGATCTGTTTTTTTCTCCCTATTTTCTTCAAAACTTTCTTCATCTATATATCTATTCTTTTTAATAAGGTCATTAATTTTTCTTGCAACATTGGACCATGATAGTTGTATTTCTTTTGCATTACCTTTATTATATTTTATTCCCTTCGCATCGTGCCACTCACCACTTTCTCTTGCAGCAGATAGTGCATGAGAACTTCCACCTACGCCATATTCATTTTTCAAGAAATCTGCTTGTTCTTTTAAATCATGCTTTTCAGTAAAAAATTCATATATTCTTTTCTTTCCATCAGAAAACCCGCTTCCTCTTTTTAGGCTTTCATCTATTTCATCTTGTGTTATAAAACTCTTAATAGGTGCAATATCCTTTAAATTTGACCTATAAAATTTTCTTTCTATTTCTAAATCATTGATATCATTATAGATTCTAGATAATTTATAATGATGAAATCTTAAAATATCAGGATTAATCTTATATTCTTCTAAAAATACCTCGTATTCTTTTCTAAGTTTATTTATAAAATTTTTATCTTCAAGTTTTTTTCCGAGATTTTCTTTTTCATCTTGGAAGCCTATTCCTTTTATATCATTAAGACTCGATAGATATCTATCCTTAGTTTCATCAGTAAGATCTCTCTTTAAATACAATAATGTTTCTGCTATTTTTTCTCTTTCATATGTCGCACTTTCTACAATCTCAACATTGCTAGCAAATTCTCCTCTATCTAATAAATTATTAATATTATTAGCTAAATCTTTCCAAGAAACTATTTGCCCTTCTCTATACCTTGCCTCATCTCCATCTTTAAAAATTGCTCCTTCCTTTCCAAACCATGCAGATATCTTTCTTCCTTCAATTTCAAGACCATTAGCTCCCTTATATATTTCTTTCAAAAAGTTTACCTGTTCTTCTAAAGATTTACCCTTAGAAAATTCTGCTATTACTTCTAATCTTCCATCTTCATGATTTCCTCCATGTATTAAAAATGTATCTATTTCTCTTTGACTTATTGGATTTGAGAAGGATATTTGCTCTCCCTGATTTTTAGCAGAAAAAAAGGAAGTAGACTCTACTTCCTCATTTTTTAGATTAAGATTATCTCCCTTTCCCCTATTTCTTGCAGGGTCATATCCATGTTCTTCTTCAATCTCAGATATTTCAGATAGTCCTCTTCTTTCAGTTCTTCTGTCAGCCCCCAAGTTTCCATCATTTTGACTTCTTCCCTCGTGATAAAGTCTTCTATCTCTTTTTCCTTTGATTGAAGATGATCCATCAATATCCCTTGCAAATACATTATCTGATAATCCTCTTCTTTGTTCTCCTTGAGAAAGTTCAATCTCATCCTTCCCCATCTGTTGAGTTTCTTTAAATCTATTTCCTTGGGAATTGCCATATTGGGTATTAGGACTTCCATGCCTTCCTCCAATTCTTCCATCTTGTATGTCCCTCCCTGTCTCTCGAAGGAATTCTCCTTGACGATTGGTGTGTAAATCCCCTCCTCCATGAGGTATTCCTTGCCTGCCAATGTTAATTTCTCTTTCATCTTCCAAGCCTCCTTTAAAATTTATTTCACCGTTTATATCAGAACTTAATTTATTATAACGCTCCTTAAGCTCTTTTGTCTGCTCCAAATCTTTTCTTTCTTGAATTTTCTCTAAAATTTCTAATCTTTTTATTTCACTTCCCAAATCAAGTAAGATATTTTTACTTATATTAGCACTTATACTTAATACTTTGTCTATGTCCGAACTTGATATTTTAGATAGTAAAGATAAGTTTTCTTCTTTTAGCTGATATGAGACCTCCATTCTCTCGCTTATGGAAATTTTTACGGATTCTTTTAACAAATTAAAAAGGTCTACCTTTTGAATGCTTTTTAAACTTTCGTCAGATAGACTTTCTAAAATTTTATTGAATTTTCCTCTAACATTACTTTCTACTAAGGCATCAATTTTATCTTCTTGGCTTAATAGAAGCTTACTATCTTTTTCTTTAAACTTATCTATCAGTTCATCTAGTAAGTTTAAGTGCTTTTTGCTATCATATTTCCATAGCTTTACCTCAGAAATATTATGATTAATACTTACTGTTTGCCTTATGTCGAAGATATATTTTATCCTTCCACTATCTATATCTAAAAGTGGTATTCCTTTTTCGCCTCTTTTAACGCTTCTACCTATGCTTTTCCAATAATCAAATTCTGCACAGGCTGTTGCTTTTGGATCCATATTGTATATAGATATTTGATGTATATATGGATACTTATAGTTATTGCCTGATACCTTTAGATATTCCTCATATTTTTTTATATCTTTCTTAAATTCTTCTTTTGCAAGATAGATTGATCTGCTTAAATCTACTATATCATATCTTGGCATTTTATCCCTCCTCATTATAGTGATAAAAATGAACTAAATTTTTATATATTTATTTATTAAACTTTATTTCTTTCTATTTTTTAAATTTCTGTAAGCAAAAGAT